>NZ_CAURLX010000003.1:0-93969 GCF_963525585.1 uncultured Capnocytophaga sp.
GTTGGACATCCTCCTGTACTATATAATACAATTATTTGCTAAATGACTAACACAATAAAACAATATGAATGTAGATGATATTTTTAATCAAAAATTTGAGGTAGCTGATGTGGTTATGCCTAAGTTTTTATTAGCAGAAAATCCTATTTTGCCAAATATAGACCTCACATACATATACTCTCCTCATTATATGAGCCTAATAATGGTAATTGAAGAGAATAGTGAAATTGTAAGTCTTAATGATGAATATATGAAGATGCCCCAGCGGTTATATGTGTATGATGCACTTGAACAATTCAGATTGATTGTTGTGCAGAACAATGTAATTAGTACAGGTGGAATATATGCCCCTGTTATATCCGTAGAACAATTCATTGAAGAAGCGTGGCAATGGTACAAGAGCTATCTTGATTGGGGACTAACACAAATGCAAGGATTATGACCACACAAGAGAAAGTATTATATATCATTGAACTATTAGAGCTATCAGATAGGCAAGTATCAATTGCTATTGGTAAGGCGTTATCTACCACAACCCATAAGAGGTTACAATTAGGTTACAATAAATTCACAGACGAAGACCTGCAAAAGCTTAAGGTTTTCTACATTGAAAAACTCAAAGAAATTCAAAGTTTAACCTAATTTCTTTGCTATTTAAAAATATTGTTGTACCTTTGCCATACAAATAATGGCTTTAAAGTTTTTGGGGTATCCCACCAGAGAGCGGGAATGCGATACTATACGCATGTGATAGTTGTTAAGCCGAGCTTTCACCTTTAAAAACATTATTAGAAAGACTGTCTAAAAAGGCAGTCTTTTTTTATAGAAACCCTTTTATTAATTTTTTATATTTGTCTTTCTTTAGCTCTTTTTCGGTTATCTCAATGACCTTGTTATATTTATTAATTAAGGTTATATCTCCTAACTTTTTTTCATTTCTTTTCAGGTACTCAATAGATTGCACAAACAAATCAGTATTGCCATTCTCTAATTTTAAGACAATTGTACCCGCTTGCTCAAAGCCTTCATATAATTCTTTTTGTAGAGTGTTTATCTTTTTTGATTTTAGATACTTAAAATCAGCAATAACTAATTTATTTTTGAACTCTACAATAGCATCTGCACTGCTAATCTTATCATACTCAGGTAATAGAGCTACTGATTTTCCTTTCTCGTTAAGTGCTTTTGCTATTTCTAACGTGTTATTTAGGCTTTCTCCTTTACCTCTATGGAGGTCAAAGATAACAGTCTTAGCACCGTTTGTCTCGTGCTGAAAGACGAGTTTTGCCCTATTATCGTCTATGATTTCCTGTAGTAGTTTTTGCTTATCTGCGTTGTGTTTTATCTTCTTCAAACGCTCAACAATCACAGGTGAGAAAGGTTCAAAGGCTACATAAGTACTCCTACTAAAAGGCTGTATTGCTTGTATAACCTTTTGGGATATACCCTCACTTTGACTATCTACTCCCCACAGAAACATCGGCACACTACTTGCTGTTGTGATTTTATCCTCGTGGGAGGCTATCCAGTTTGTCAGTTTAGGGTTTAATGTAAGCTCTTTTCCCTTTAGGTCGGCATTGAAAATTGGGGTCATATAACAACGGCAATTAGGGTGATTGCCTACCCATACGAAACTTTTGGGATAGACCCCTTTCATCATGTCGCAGATCTCACAGCCATAGGGGTGTCGGCTCCGCTTGATTTCGTACCCTGCTATCATGTCCATAGACTGCCAGCGCTCTATATCAGCCTTGCGATAGGCTATATTGATTTCAGTACGTGCCAGACGCTCGGCATTCTTGTAAGCAGAGCGATACACCCCTTGCCCGCTATGGTATTCCTTGGCTTTCTTAGATAATTGTAATACCCCGTTTTTATCACGATAACGACGAAACAGATTATCAGGATTACGCAAATACTTCTTGAGGGTGGAGGCTAATTCATTGGCTGGTGTGCCCTCTGAAATAGCTATATCCAACGCCATTTCTATCTCTGTACGATACTGCTTGGATAAGTTCCATACACGAGTCGAGCGAATAGCCTCCGTGGGTAAATTCTTCTTTATACTGGCATGGGTATATGTAGCCGCTTTGCCTGACTTTAGCACCTCTCCAAAAACATCCTTGAACTTATTATGAGAGATATTGTAGTGCTTATCTACATAGAAATTCATCTTTTGAGAAAAGGTATTTTGGAAGCGCTCAAAAAGGCTGTTTATCTTTTTATTAAGCACGGGATATAGAGCAAAGGTAAATAAATCACTTCCCTTGTTCAACTCCTGCACGCCATAATACAGCACTGCCATTTTCAGCACCTCGTCCAATAACTGTAGTAGCTTGGATACATCTTTCTCGGTTTGGTTTTGATGATATTCGTTCCACTGTTCTAAGTCCATATTTTTTTCAGTGATTAAGGGTTCGTCATTTATCGTTAGTCACTAAACACATCTTTTCCTTTTTCTTTCTCTATTTGGGCAAGTTCTTCATCTACCCTGTCGGTAATACCTACCAATATTATTCCCTCTTTGCGTGACGCAACTCCTCCTTGTACGGCACTAACAGCATCGGCTATGCGTTCAGTAAGGTTGTCTATCATATAAGGGACAATCTCTATATTAACTTGTAGCCGTTTAGCCACTGGAGCATATTTAGGGATAAGACTGCCAATGGCTGATAGGAGGAAGTTAATACGACGCTGTAAAAACTCTTCTACGGTCTCGGCGTGGTTGCTTACTGCCATGTGTGTCCCCATAAACATAAACTTGAAAGCCTTCCCGCTCAAGGTATTTCCGAGACCCTGCAAGGCTTCAAAGGTGATTTGCGGGGTGTTAGTAAGGGCATAACAACGAGAGGTGAGGTTATCAAACTCTAACTTAGCCATGTCAGGAGACTGTTGCCAAGTGAGGTAGGATACTTGAGCATCGTTTTCAAGTTGGATTATCTCACTTGTCATTCCCTTATTGCGTACGCCTACAACTTCACCTGAAGAAACCATTTTCGGATAGAAATTGTAGTCAAGGCAATCAGCAAAGTTGGATAGCAGCACTTCCAAGCGATTACGGAGGGTGCGTATCTTATCACACAATGGGCGTTCTCGCTTCATATAGATAACAGGGATCTTGGAAAATCCGTGTGGGTACTGCTCTATTTGGGTGCCATTGCTATAGATAGTTACATTTTGGTTATCCACTACCATAAGACGAGTAGATTGTATGCCTTTGCTATCAGTTTTGTTGTACTCACGAGAGAAAGCAATCAAATCACCATACTCATCATAGTAAGGATAGAGTGTATCCCCACGGGAAGGCGACCAAATCATAGACTTAAGCCTATAGGTAGGGTTAGGATCGTCCTCTTTGGCAGGTTTTACATACCAATATTCGGCTACCTCACACTCTGCAAACCACGAACGAACCAATCGCTTGTTATCATAACGAATTTTGTTCTTTTTATGAATGCCATCAAGTAACTCCATAAGCTCTTGTTCTGTCGCTTCGGTAGCCTTTGCTGTGATCTTAGGAGGTGTGCCTACTGTGAATGCGGTATGTATATTGACGATGTCCTGCTCTAAGGCTAAAGCTATACGATTGACATCCTCCCACTTGAATTGAGCGGGAGACTTGATAGTACCATCTTTGTTTTCTTCTTGTTCTTTGACGAGCACCTTACGCTTGGGGCGTAATTCCTCATCAAAAACATCGTGCTGGGTATAATCCCAATCCTTGATAAGCGATTGTGTATCGGGGCGCTTGGCTGGGTATTTCTTGAGCTGTGTGATACGCTCGCTTTCAGGAAGGGCGTTTAGTTCTTGTAGTGTCATTGCTAATTAACGGTTAGTTGTTAGTCATTAGTCGTTGGTTATTGTCCCCAAAACCACCATATACCCCTTACTTTGAGGTAGTCGAGGTTGCTTTGGTTGTTGTAGGCTTCCCTTTCAAAGATGATATTGCGGTAAGCCTTATCCCAATTGCGATAGCGTAAATACTTGAAAAGAAAATCAAGGAAATACCAGATATAGAAAAAGAGTACCAGTAGTTCCTTTTGCTGTCGCAAGTGGATACGTTCGTGATTGATAAGCTCTTTATCGTACTTATCACTTTCATTGCGAACGAAGATGAAAGGACATAGGGTGATTGCCCTATATCCTTTTGGCACGAGAAATCTATTTTTTCGTATCATTGGCTTTTGGCTTTTCAGTGCTTTCTCCTTTGATGATTGCTGTGCAAGTGGTGTGAATATGCTTTATCAAATCAATATCCGATGGTTGGAAATTGTTGTTTTGCATATTGAAATCGTGCTCGGTTACTGTTCCAGACAAATAAGGATAGCTTCCTTGTGTTTCAATATTTTTCTGTACAGAGAACGCCACTGCTTGTGGATTTTGTTCTTTTTCGAATTCATAAGAGTACATTACATTTGTTCCTTGTACTTCTTCTTGTGCGATGATACGCGTTGTTTTCTGAATGATTTGCATTATTTTTAAAGTTTTGAGTTGTTAATTTCTATGTACTGTCATATAATAATGACTATTATAGTAGCGCAATTTTAATACATCTCCTTTACCCATATCCATATATCCAAAGTTATTACCTGCGTGCCAATTCCCATTGTTATCTAGTAACGCTCCTCCATTAACACCTTGTATTCTGACGCTCCTTCCTTCCACATGGATAGACATTATAATAGTAAGTTCAAAAGTTACATTACTCTTTCCTGTTATTTGATTTATTCTATTAAAATCAGGTAAATTTACAGTTGTAAATTCACTCACAACTCCTGTGAAAATATAGGTGTGAGAGTATTTTATATTATCAGTAATAACATTTAAAAAAGCATTTCCTATATATCCATCTTCATAAATAGCTCTTTTACCAATACTTAATATATTTCCGTCTATAAATTGAGCTAACGAGGTATCATTAGATACTACTAATTGAGGTCTCATTTTAATATAAGAGCCTATGCGATTAGAACTGCTCCCTGTGTAGTCAATTTTTTCAGCGGCATAAGTATTACTGAATACCATTGAATTAAAATTACCAAAAGAAGCAGATAGCTTACTTAGAGGTGAATCACTTTCAATCTCAATACCTATATTCCCAATTGTTATCTCTGAAGTCTTTCTACTTCCTGCATATATTCTACCTCTTTTGTGATTTTCTTCATCATTGATATAAAAATATCCAATATTCCCACTTGTGGCATTCACTTGTCCTGATATATGCGCATTTTTAGCGTACATTGTTCCATCTTCTTGTACTAAAAAAGCAGATTGTCGGCGTCTTTGTTCTGCTTGTTGTGGAGTTTCTACTGGTAGTTTTTTATCAGGTTCTCCTGCCCAAAAGCGTATGCTATCATTAGTCATTCCCATACCCGTAATACCAGCTTTTGTACCTTGTGTATTCCCTACTATAAGCGTACCTGTTGCTACCACGTTGCCGTCTATTTGAGTGTCGCTGAATATCTGCGTTTTGTTTTCGAGTTTCTGGATACGTGTGTTTGAGTTTTCAATGTTCCTTTTTTCAGCTTCAATTTGCGCTTTAGCGTTGTTGATAGCGGTTGTAAGGTCTGTTTGAATATCGGCTACTTTGTTTTCAATGTCTTCAGGAGCGGGAGACCAGTCGGTGGGTTTATTACCTTTTTCTAACTTTATCCATTCTATCGTACTTTCAGCAGAAACAGTACGATAATAAGTCCAAATAGAAAGTATCATTTTATCACCATTTCTATATCCTTTATAATTAAATGTATTCTGATAAATACCTTTCCCTCTGTCATATAAAGCACATTGTTCTACATTTCCCAATTGGTCATATAAAGCAAAAGCGATTTTACCAGTCCCTAATTGCCCTTTGATGGTAATAGTAAGTAATTCACCTACTTTTAACTCTTCTGTTAATCGGTATGTTGCTATATTATAATAGCTATTGGTTATTCTTTGCTTGCTGTTATATAATAAATTTCTTCCTCCAACATTCAAATCATTTACTTTTTGTTCAGCAAATGTTTTAGCCTCTTGGAGTTTCAATTGGAGTTGTTGTATTTGTCTTTGTTCTACCTCTGTGATTTTGCCATCGGCTGTAGCTATAGCTTGTGCTTTGGTGAGTTCTGCTTGTGCTCGTGCGTATGCCTCTGTAGCATTTTTAGCGGTTGATATTTGACTTTCTAAATCCTCAGGAGCAGGAGACCAATCTGTTGCGATGTTTCCTTTTTCTAACTTAAAATTAGAAAACACTACTTCCCCCATAATTCCATAAAACTCGTTTGCATACCCTTTTTGAGGATATAATGTGATTGCATTGACATCATCTCCTGTTATGTCTAATTCAAAAATATATCTTTTATTCCCTTGAGTTGGTAATGTTTTAGTAGGGTATGGTGAGTTGCGACCTATGATTGCTGGAATAATTCCAATAAATCCTACATCATTTATCAATTCAACATCTACAGAAGCTATATACTTTCCTCTTTCTAATGTTTTTGATAAAGAATATTCAACATAATGTCCTTTTATTCGCCTACTATCAGCAGAGTGCAATATAAAATTTCTTCCTCCAATCTGAATATTTTTAATGCTTGACTTTAGCCTACTCTCTAATGAAAGCAAATCAGGGTTTACAAGTTGCTTTATTTCTGTTTTGTTGCCGTCTGTTATTTTAAGATTTGCTTTGATTTCTATATGGTCATCAAAGAGGTGTATATACTGCTCTCCATTTCCTGATGTAATTTTGTCAGTTTTGATTTGTCCACCAGTGATTTCTGTAAAGCCATTGTGTTTTGCTATACCTCGCTCTCCTTCATATTCTGAATTGACGGTAGCGTATAGAAAATGATAGAAGCCTGCTTCTTGCTCTATATCTATTTTATTCTCTGATAGGATAAATTCACCTATTTCAGATGCTTTACTTGCCTTGATGTATAGGTAATAGGTTTTTGCCTTATCGTCTAATCTACCTGATACGAAAGCCGGAATATTCCAATACTTGTAACTATTAGCATCACGATTAGGGGTAATATCACTACTTCCTAATGTGAAATGCTTGACCCATCCACTGCCTGCATTGATTTGCTTGGTGTTTTTATCAAAGTACAAGGTATGAGGCACAGTAATGGGATTTGTCTTAGAGGATACAAAATCAAACTGAGTAGATTTGTTACCTATAAGCGCCATCATCGTCTGTACAGTAACAGGAACAATACTCTTGGTATATTCAGGAAACGCTTCCTCTACCTGCTTGATCGTCTCTAAAGCATTGCGCCAACTTCTTTTAGTCTCTGATATAGCTTTCTTGTTCATTTCTCCAAAATATACTTCTTGGTTTTGGAGTTTGCGCATTTCAGAAGAAAAAGAATGCCCTTGTACCTTGTTAGATAGCTCTATTTGCGGACTATAAGGGTTATTTACATACTCTTTTAGCCCTACGATACGAATAGCTACAGGGGTACGTTGAAATTCGGTGTCTGAAAAATTGATATATCCCCCCATTTTGAGGCGACCTCCTACATTAGCCCAGTTCTTTTTTGCCCATATTCCGTCCAAATCACCAGTGAAAGTGAATAGGTCTGCTCGGTTTTCATACAGATACTTGCACGCTTCCTTCATCATTTCCCAGCTGGCACCAGTTTTTGTGTTATCATCACAAATATAAGCGTTTGGCATTTGCATATTATATACTGAATATTCATCACCTATGGCAGGTTTGAATATGTCATTAGGCATTGTTGTGCCGTCTTCCTCTTTAGGTACGAGTTGAAACCTTTTTTGATTGTGGTCGTATTTCTGTACCTCAAACTCTCTACCTGAAAGCATACCGCTTTCAAAGTAGATAAGCATTTTTTCACCTTTGATTTGCATTGCATTGAAATCAAGGGCTTGAGGTATGGAGGTATCGGTAAAATCATAGAAGTGTTTGTCGTGATCCACTTCAAAGACTTCTGTAATTGTACCTTTTCGCTTAGGATATATATGAGACAAATCAAGGCTTTGCTCATTGATAAAGCCGTTATTTTGCGCATTCTTGATAGCTATAGATAGCCCTTTGTCATCTGAAAGGAATGTTATTCCCTCATATACATACTCTTGTGATTTAGGCAGTAATAATTCTTTGTTTCCATACTTAGAGCGGTCAATATTACGCTCTCCTCCTTGTACATAGAGGCGGGTAATACGGCTTTGTTCTGTGGTTCTACTTACACCCGTTTTAAATCCTTTTCCCTTGCCGTATTGTAGGGGTAGAGGATTATCCTTAAAATACTCTACCTTATGCAAATGAATAGTTTTGCCTCTGATTTCGTATTCAGTCTCAAAGGCTTTGGCTATCATTTCCAATGCTTCAAGGCAATTGTTATGGTTGTAAGAAACGAGTTTCTCAGAGGCTTCTATACAATTACCTACTTGCCAACCACTATCTATCATATTGAGGCAATCTACTAATATCTGAATATGATAGCGAGGAGAGGCTGTGAAAGGAAACTTAAGGGTTTTATCGTTTGGATTACGAAACTTGTAATTCTTTAGATTTACACCCTCGCTGTCCATTGTTAAGGTATATTCAAAGTGTCGTGTGTTATGCTTCACCACTTTAGCAGGTTGATTAAGGGTATAGCGTTCCCCTTGAAACTCACACCATGCCCCAGTAGGTATATCTGTGTAAGTAGATAAGGAAAAGTATAGGTTTAGGGTATGCTCCCCCATAATGGAGCGGTATCGGTAGCTCTCATCGGTAGGGAGGATGTCTATATAGGTGCTGTTAAAGTGTAGTTGCATAGTCTTTAGATAATTGTTAGTTGTAAATCAAACTTGACCCATATAAGAGGGTTGTCAATATAGAGTTCGGTAATTTTTCCGTCTTTATAGATACACTTATAAGATTTCCCTTGATAGCTTAGGGTGCGTTCGTCTGGTCTTACAAGGTCATAGAGTAAGGCAAAATATCCTTTGATAAAATCAGTTATCGGCAAATACATAAAGCATTTGAGCGTTGCGGTGCGTTCCTGAAAGTATATAGGCACATCGGTAGCTATAAGACCACTCATAGTACTATTTTGAGCCGTATAAGGTGTTTTGGTGTTACCTGCTGTGATAAGCTCTTGTTGTGTCCCCTCCAATAGGATTATACCATACTGGGTTAGGTTTTTGCCGTCAATATAGGTCTCTACATTATGAGCGGTTAACGTTGGTGCTTGATAGGTATATCCTTGTAAGGGAAAATCATCAGAAAGACGAATATCAGCTGTTACATAACCTCCACTGACTTGGGTTTTGCTAAGGCTAATCAGTCGTAATTGATAGGTTAGGTTGATAAAGTCAAAGGTATAATTAGCATAGGCACGAACTGAAAGGAACGTTACCAAATTGGGATATAGACTTTCAGGTAATAACAGCTGTAGGGTAATTTCCTTAGCTGATAACTGCGGGGCTGAAAGGTCATATTCCGAGCCACTTTCCTCTGCCCAGTCATTTTTGTTCAAAGACTTCAAGGCTGGATAGGATAGCAAGCTCGCTAATGAACCTTCTACAAGTTTAGCATTTAGGTTTTGTATGTCGGTATTATTGATTTTCATTAGTAAAATATACCAGTTAGGTCTTTAGGTTTGCGATTTTGTCCTAATATTTCTTCTAAGAATACGTACCTTGTGGCATCGATAGCGTGGTTAAAAGCGTCAATAGGTACATTGAGGAAAGCACCACTTTTATCCTGTGCATAGGTGTAATTCTTAAACTCTTTGATGATGTTCTCACTCCTTTGGGTGATACATATTTCATACTCTAACATCTTGGTAAGCCCTTCCATAACCGAGCCTTGTCCTTTGGTTACTGCGGTGATGTTATAGCCTGCATTCTTTATTTCCTTCACTAATCGAGGGTCAGCACTCTCGGATATAATCTTATAGGAACGGTGCTGTCGTAAGCCTTGGATAATATCGCTGGTGAGCATTTGCGTTTGATAGCATATTTCATCAATATATACCTTATCGTCTAAAAAAGCTACCTCCACGATAGCGGTAGGGTCGTGAGTAAAACCAAAGTCAAGACCTAAGTAACGTTTCTTTGCCCAAATAGGTATATCCTCCACAATGGTAACTTTTTCAAAGATAAGCCCCTCAATCATTGCCTGCTGTCCTAATCCATATACCTGCCACAAGGAGCGGTTTTTGTGCTGCAAACTCTCTATCTCGTCAATAATCGTTTGCTCTAAGAATGGGTTATCCTTATAAGTGGATATAAAGTGATAGGTACGAGGGTCTTTGTTCAGCTTGCAAAGCCAATGGTCATCAGAGAAGGAGGGGTTATAATCCACAATAGAGAATTGAGTGGTACGCATTTTCAGCTGTTGGAACTCGATAAACTTGAGTTCGTTAGCTTCATTTACATACAATACATCACGCTTGCGCCCTCGGAGCTTCTGCTCGCTATCTGTAGAAAAGAACTCCGCCCATGAACCATTGGGAAAGGTGTATATCATTTCAGACTTATTGATACTATCTTCATCGAATACGTTTAGCTTGTACAATATCTCCTTGAAATCGACAAATACAGAGAATTTGAGAGCAGGCAAGGTAGCTCGGACAATCGAAAGGCGTGTCTTAGGACGTGATAAACAATAGACAATAAGCCAAATCAGGATATTGTATGTCTTGGAACTACGGCTACTACCTTGTGCTGATACAGTAGTATATCCTTGCTTAATCGCATTATCTACTTTCGTATATATGTTAGTTGTCTGTATTATCATCGGTTCGTACTTGTTCTCGCTTGTCTATTACTTCAATAGTGATCCCTTGAGATAGTGGGCTGCCAGCGGTGGTTACATCTATATTTTCGCCAAATCCTTCTTTACGACCTAACGTACTCATCAGATAACGCACCATTTGACCATCTGGGCGCTCTTCCCATCCTACTATTTTTTTGTTTTCATCCAAGATAGGAATACCTCGAGCTAACACCCTTGATGTAGCAATACACTCGTCTAATATCCTTCCTCTTTGGTCGTCTATCACATCTTGAAAGCTCGGATCCTCCTTCGCCCATTGATATACTGTCGTACGGCTTACCTTGAAAGTTTTTGCTATTGTGGATATATTCCCGCCTGATTTCTCTGCTATTTCTGCAAATTTTTTTAAGCTTGGTTTATTTGTATTAGGTTTCATAATAGATTGTTCAAAGTGTTAAATTATTCTATCATATTAAGGACAATTTCACCCTTTGCAAAACGTTCATCGGGGTCTATCCCTATAATCTCACAGAATGCCGATTTGGCTTCGTAGGTGGAAAAGGAAAGGGTAATAAAAGCGTCTTCATTCTTTTGTTTCTCCATTGCTTTTTCTTTTACTTGCTGTTTCATCTGTTTAACCTGCTCCTTTTTCTCTTCGTACGTAGGTTCTTCCTCTTGTGAGGAGATAAGGTCTTCATACGTTTCTACTTGTGGAGTATAGTCGTTTATATCAACAATAAAATTAGAAAGCTCGTTAATATCATAGTCGCTTAGTCCTAAGTTGATATAATCTATATCGTTGATGTATTCAGCTACAAGGGAATAATCAGCACGAGTATTACCGAGTGCTTCGTAAGTAAGTTGTTCCTTTTCTGTTTTTTCGTCAAACTCTACAGCTTCTACTTTTACTTGATAATCAGTTTCATTAGTACCATCATATTTGTAGTATATATCCATCGCTTTAATACGGCGATGTCCATCTATAAGATTTTTTGTTACCTTATTCCACTTTATACCTCCGTTGAACCCTACCTTTTTGAGGTTAGCAAGTTGGTTTTTGATTTCCTTGTCAGTGTGTCTTTTAGGGTTGTAAGGATTTAGGTTGATTTGAGAACGGTTTATCGTGATAGTCTCAGATTGTTTTAGTTTTTTCATAGTCGTACTCATATAATTTGCGTTCTACTAATGGAAATTCATTGATTATTTTTTTAAGGTCGTTAGGGTAGTTTTCTCGCAGAAATAGCAAATAGTTAAGGTCATTTATATCTGTACCTGATGATTGGCTATTGCCATACTTTTCAGGAGTGATGAGTTTTTCCGCTTTGATGTATTCTATTATGTCATTATTTTTGTAAGTGGAAAGTGGATATACTTTTTTGTTCTTTTCATTGATAGCCTGCTCTTGATAAGTACGAAGCATTACACGCCTATTCATACTATCAGATTGCTTAAAGCCGAAAAAAGCCCACTCTATAGCTGTTTTTTCTCGTATATTATTAGTAAGCTCTGCAAGGTTATAAAGGCGTTGTTTTTCATTTTGTCTGTGTCCCAAGTGTCCTGTTTTTATGTAAGAGAATACCGCAAAGTGAGGTATTTGGATAATTCTTGCTTTTGGGTATTTCTTATTGATATAGTGCATATAACGAGCAATATGCTCAAGATCTTTCACCACGTACATAAATACACAGGTTATTTGGTCAAAGTGAGGGTATAACAAGTGTAACAAGGCAATACTATCCTTGCCACTCATAGAGTGAAATAGTATCACCTTGTTAGTTTTTTGAGCGATTTGCTCGATGGTTTGAATGGCACGAGTTAGCATTACAAGTTAAGAATTGATTGACCTTTCTTGATTTGCTTTTTCTTTTTCTGAGCTTTACCTAAAGCTCGTTCTTCTCGTTTTCTTGCACTGTCTTGCGCCCTTGCTCTACCTGCGTGATAATCAGCTTTGGTCTTATAGTATTCTTTTTTACCACCACTGACACGCACTGCGTAAAATTCACCCATAATTAAAAAGGTTTAGAGATTAAACAATAAATAAAGGTCTGAAAGTTATTACACTTACAGACCTTTATTAGGTTGAAATTACTAATTGTATTGTTTATGAGATAACCCCTTTATGAGATAACCCCTTTATGAGATACTACATCAGCAAGCCCTAAACCATAAAACATGGGTATTTCTTCTTCTGTTAGGTCTTTATATTGCTGCCACTCGTTATCAAGGTCGTGAAAATCATAATCTTCATTCAGTACCTCAATATCTTCTTTTGTCATTTGATAGACTGCTATATCTAATATCTCTACAATAAGTTCCCATGTTTTGTTGTAATTAGTAAAATAGATATAAGCAGTATCTTTAAGCGTGTCTTCAATGGTCATTGAACCGTTGGGGTTTTCGAGGTCTTTCTGATATTCTTTGTATAGTTTTTTATCAATGAATAAATCATTGTACTTTTCAGAAAAAGCTCGTATTTCTACTTTCTTTTTGCCATTGAGAATATCAAGGGCGTTTTCTTTTTTCATTATAAGGTGGTATGCCTCTACTTGTTTGCCGTTTATTTCTATTGTCATTTTTTTAATGTTTTAGATTAATGTTGTAAGTGTTTCACTATTTCAAAGACCCTGTATATACCCTTGGTATATAGGGCAAAGGTACGATATAGGTCGCAAAGGGCTGTTATCGCCGTTTGTTTTTTCTTTGTATTTTCTTTGTGTTTTTTTTGTTCTGATACCTTGCAAAGGTACGAAAAATAATTTTAACCACTCAAAAGCGAGGGTCTTTTTTATGCTACAAGGTTGAATTTTTTAAAGCTGCGATATTCTTGCTTTTCGGTGTCATAATACACCTGTACAGTGTCATTAGCTTTGCGATTAGTGGTGTGTTCTGTAGGTGGTATTATATCAGGGCAAATCGTACCCCAAGCCTCTCTGATGGTGCCGTCTACTTTTAGAAAGTAAAATCGCACGATTTGTTTTTTCATTTTACTTTTTAGTTTGAAATTTTGCCACGCTTTTTTGAGACACTCTGAAAAAGAGTAGCCTGTTTGTTTGAAGAATTGCCAAGCGAGGGCAAATATTGTTTTTTTTATCTGTATTTTTCATAATTTTATTTATTTAATAGTTTTTGCCATTGTTCATAAGTGTAGAGACCATATTTTTTTCGAGCCTCATTAATTGAAATATCGAATTTTAAAACTGCTTCTTCAAGAAACTTCTTGTAATCGTAACAAGTAGGTAATATATTTTTCATTTTGGTAGGTGTTTTTAATTGTTTAAATAAACATTTGCAACATTTTCATAATCGCATTTTCTTAGATATTCTAATTCTCTATGATAGTTTATATCTTCAAATAATGTTTCAATAAATAATGCTTTTTGAAAGTCATTATTTAAAATAGCTTTTTCGTGCTCTAAGATATATTTTATAAGTTCAGTGAATGTAAGACCATAATTGATAGCTTTAGCTATTTTTCTTACTCTTTTAAAGTTACTTTCAGAAAGTTCTATTTTTTGTATTTCTGATTGATAATTTTGAATTTGTTCTAATGTTAGCATTATATGATGTATTTATATTGTTATTAAATTTTTGAGCCTTTTTGCGCCTTGCTCAGGGCTTTGATGTTAGTTATTTAATGAATGAACATCGTAACGGGCACAAGTGTATTTTGCTTCAAGTTTTTCGAGTGCTTTTGGTGTTACGAAGTAGATACCTTCTGTATATTCTGACTTCTTTATACCACGCCCCTTGAGCTCTAACTTGGTGCGTACTTCATAATTGTTATAACACCATTCAAAAAATATTTGAGGTTCTTGTTTTTTTTCTACTGCTTTCATATTCGTGTTATTTAAAATGTTAGACTATTTTTAATTGTTTCTACTGCTTTTTTAAACTCTTTTTCAGTAGAAAGTTCATATCTTGCATAAAGAGTTTGAATCTCTTTTAATTGGCAATTCTTATTAACATAGAAGTAATCAACTTCACCTTGTTCATTATATATTATAAAAATATAGTTACAATAACCTCGTAACCCCTCTGAAATTACTTGTACATAAGCAATATATTCTGTGTAATAATTTTTGTCTACTCTTTTATAAATCTTACCTGCTTTAAGGTCTTTTAATTCTAATGTATTCATAATAGTTATTTTTTTGTTTTACATATATATTCTCTAACTTGATTTCTATTTTTAAAGGTTGGTATGCTTTTTTTGAAATCTTTAAAATCATTTTCACTTAGATTTTCAAGAAAATTTATAAGTTCTCTTCGACCAAGACCATTTTTTTCAAAAACAACTGATAAATATAGCATTTTATATTTGCTAAAACTTAGAAGTCTTTTAAAACCTAATGACTCTTCTATATTTGGGTTTGGTTTGAATATTTCTAAAAGGTCTTTAATTTCTTCAACCAATTCATCTGTTAATTCATAGGTTGTAATTGTTTTTTTCTTTTTGTCTACATTCGTAACATAAAAAGTATTCATAATAGTTATTTTTTTAATTGTTATACTTGTTTCATTTTGACAGTGCAAAATTACGTATTGTATTTTACAATACAAAATATTTAACATTATAAAATTAAATTATTTTTTATATTATTGTTTTTCAGATATTTATAAAATAAAAAAGAGTGTTTATTTGTTAAAAAATAACGAAACAATACTTTTTAATATGAATATTTTTTGTAATTCAATTTACAATACGTATATTTGCAAAAAATTAAATAATCAGGAATATGAAATCAAATGCTATTAGTTTTAGGTTTTCAGAAGAAACAATATACCTAATAAAAAAACTTGCAGAGCTTGAACAGAGGAGTATCACTAATACAATAGAGGTGCTTGTTCATAAGGAAGCTAAAAAACAAAAGATAAAATACACTCCTAAAGAGGACGATAAGCAAGACAAGAAAGAGGAATAAAAACACCACCCCTAAATCAGGAGTGGTGCCAATAAATAACACATCAAAAATAAGAATGAGGACAATCTATAATATTTTGTTCTCTACTTTTTGGCAGAGTTGTTGATATTCTGTAATGACTAGCATATTATTATGTTCCTTGCGGTAATATGCAACACTTGAATTGGATATATTTAAGAAATCAGCAATTTCCTTTTGTGTAGAAAAGGAATGTTTATATGCTAATCCGCAAAATAATTTCATATAAGCAGTATTGCTATTCAATGGTTCAAGAGAACAATCTTCAATGGCTGTTTTTATTTTTTTTAGCATAGTTATTTTTTTAATTATTAGTGTTATTTTTTCTGGTTAGTTCCTGTTTTACCACTTTTTCAAAGTCCTCAAAGCTATAGCATACGTAATATTTATGTCCTAATACTTCAGCTTTTTGTTGGAATTCCTTTTGATTAAGGGTTTGTTTGTTCCCTTTTACTTTCATTTCAATGTAAAGGCTCTTACCCTGAGGAAGTAGCACTACCAAGTCAGCTACTCCTGCAAGAACTCCCTCAGATTTTAGCCGTTGCGCTTCACGTACATTACGACTACCACCATTAGGAACGGCGTATATTACGAGGTTAGGATACTGGAGCCTAAACCATTTTACACAGGAGGTTTGTAGGGTGCTTTCTTCTTGTTTCATAGGGGTACATTACTTTTTATTGTCCATTTAATTTTTTTGCCCTTGTACTCTTTTTTACATAGTCTTATAATTCTTTTTAAAAAGACGAATCCAAAGGCTTCTTCTACTTGAACCACTATCTTACGAGTTACCATAGATAGGTTTTTAGGAGCAAATTCAAAATCCTTAAGGCGCTGTATGTTTTTTAAGGCTTCATCTTTGGTTATCATTCCTAAATCATAATTCATAATATGACCTATTACATACATAGCAAGTTGTCCGTAACATCTGAATAATGGAACTGAGTTGTTATACTCTACATCAGCAGAGAAAGCATATACATCTTGAGGGTCGATATTTAGTGTTTTTAGCGCCCCTTCGTATGATTTCATCTCCTCGGTTAGGCTAATACACTTATCTGCTTGCTCGTTCTTATCACAGATAAAATCTTTAGGGGAGGTTTTACCTCCGAATATATTATTTATCATATTGAATACATTCTCCGCTGTGTGATAGTCATTCTTTGACTTCATTAAGGATTGATGTAGACATCTCTGGCTGTATAAATGGGCGTACTTAATGAGAAGAAAGGCTTTCATTATGCGATACCTCCTTTTTAGCCGTCTGCTGTTCTTGTTCTTTATCTTAGGGGTTATTGTTTCCATTCCTAATTGTGGTTATTGTTAAATTATTACAAAGTGCAAAGGTACAAAAATATTTGAATTATTCCTACAAATTTTTTATATAATTATTTGAAAATAAGTAATATTTATAGTTGTTTTTGCGTATATAAAAACGATAATAAAATGAATTTCAAATATAACACATTATGTTAAATTATAATTTTAACCAAGCAAATGAAGGGTTATAAGGAACTTATTTTTGTATCCTTATAACCCTGAAATCATTACTTTTTATTCGTACATTATTAATAATTCTAATTCTAAGGCAATAGCCTGTTCAATTCGTGCACCTTTACTTTCTTCCCAATCACGTAACATATAAATAGCTTTACAATGCAGAAGGTCTGCTATACCCCTAACTATATGATTTTCCCAACTATCATTTTCAGATAGTCCGTTTTCAAAGGGGTTTACGGTGGTGTGTCCTTGTTCTTGTAGCTCTTTAGCTACATCGGCAAAGCGTTTACGGGTTTTTATTAGGTCTGTCCCGCTAATCTTACCTGATATATATACTTTCATATTCTTAACTTTTTAACAATGGTTTGTACTTGTTCCTTGAGTTGTGTACGTGTACCTATGTTATCTATCACAAAGTGAAAAACACTATCAGGTACATCATCAAGGTCTGTTTCAGATGGGTGAGTGTCTGTATTACCCATGTTGCTTTTTATGCGGATAAAGACAGGGTCAAGCTGTTTCATCTGCTCATATTCCACTTTGAAACGCATGTCTGTGATAATTACTCTTGGAAATTCATATTTCTCGAAAACTAATCGCCTAAACATTAGTTTAGCGAATATATCCTCCCTAAGGAGTTCCTTGTAAAAGTCAGCTGTCTTTTGGTACAACTCTCTTATTGTTAAGGTACTCGGCAAGCCGTTGACATCTATTAATCGGCTTTCTTTGAAAAGGTCTAATGTGTAAGATGTCTGTCCTGTTACTTGGGACACTATCTCTTTAACGGGCTGGGCAAAGGCTCTTAGTTCGTACTTGCATAGGGTGTAGTCATTGAATAGGTTTGCCACAGTATCCTTACCTACTCTTTTCTTTCCTGATAGGACGATGAGTTTTTTATTCATAGTTGTTCCCTTTTATAGGTTTGTATGAGTGTTTTTACAAGTTCTTCCCGAGCTTCTTCATAATTATCAAAACCTCCATTTACAATTGCTTTAGTTTTATTAATCTTTTTCTTTCTACAATCATTTATGACATAAAAATAATTCAATCCTATAGGAGAATTATATCTTCCATATTCCCATTCTTGATTAACATTTCCGTATATTTTTTTCTCTCTGAACCAGTCAAATACTTGCTCCCAAGTGGGAATTGAAACGTAAAAACCTTTCCTGTTGTAGTTGTATAACTCAACATCACCAATAGGAAGAATGTAATCTAAAAGTATATCTTCAGAGATGCTAAATTTAAATGTGGTATCAGCTGAGAAAAAATAAAACATAGTCTTTTTGTTAAACCCTATTTCTTTGAGTTCTATGGCTATCTCTATAGGGACAAGCCAATTGGGGTAGTTGTTATTTTTCATTCTTTAGTCTCTTTTTTGTCTATATTTTTTAAATATCTTAATACTTCTTCTTCTGTCATTGAATCAAAACATTCATCTGCTTCTTCCTCTTTTATATAACCAAAAGAAAAAGATTTTAATATCTCTCCATTAAAGGTAGATACTTTAATTTCGTAACAATCTCCCTCACAATAATCTTTTCGAATAAGAATTTGCTTATCCTCAAGGTCAAATATTTTGCAAAATGTGTATTTTTTATTTTTCATTTTCTTGTTATTAGTGTTATCTTTAAACAAATCATCAATATTCAAATTATCAATATCACCTAAGTTAATTTGCTCTTTGATTATGGCGCCTGTATTATTTATAACTTGCATCGTTTTATTTTTTTAATTAATCTTTAACAAATGTTCCGTTAATCATTTTCCCTGTTCTGTTTTTTATCTCGTTGTAGGCGATGTTTAGGCACTCCTCAAGGGTGGTGCTTTCTAAGAAAGCTATATCATCTAAATAACCAATCATAGTAATGATTTCATAAAAATACAAAAAGGGCGTTTCTCCTCCTATCCCTAACAATCTAAAATTAGCGTTCATTAGACGAGTTAAACTATTTTGAATGCTTAATGCTAACACCACTTTGCTATCTGCTCGCTTTCTTTCAAAATTCAAAACATCATTGATTTGCTCTAATACATCTATTTTTTTCTTATAGCAGTAGTTAATCAGGGTAACCAGTACATCACCTATCGCATCTTGTACAGCGGGTTTGTCGTTGTCATAACACGCCTTGATGAGTTCTCCTACTTCCTCGTGTGTCTTAAGGAGTTGGTCAAATGAGGTGCTTTTATCAAAAATTCCCCTTTCTTTTGCCCACTCTTGGATAAGTGGGACGAGTTCTTGGATTGTTTTATTCATTTTTATAAAGGTTTTTAAGATTAAAAACTACATACACAGCCATCAGCTGTTTCAAATGGAAAGGATAGCTGTATGGGTTCTTGGGCTAACCTTACCAAATCGTCTATACTCCTATGATCCCTAAACATAGTACTCTGATAGGTGCTTTCCATTGCCTTGAACCAATCGATAAAGTGGGTACCATATCTGATGTTATCTATAAGGTTAGGAGTACTCTTTTTCCAACACAACTCGCAATTGCCAAACTTATTATGTATTCCGAGTTTGAAAGGTTGGCTATCCCAAAATTTGTTGAGTTCCTGCTGTCCAATAGGCGCTTCAAAGTCTGTCAGAAGCGGGAATATACGCTTAGTTTCAACATTTATTTCAGCCCAGCTAATACGCTTGGGCATATCCTCCCTGCGGTAACCAATAGCTAATTGATAGCTATCCTTTCCTTTTCCGAAGATGTCATTAGCAAACTTCTTAGTAGGGTTACTTTTTAGATAGTCAGAGCAATAAGGAGCACCCATATTAGGCAGACCGTTATAATGACCTTTGTTATAGTGAGCTATCATATTAGCAAAGGTTTGAGCCTGCATATCCATAGTCTCAAAATCTACCACTTTGTAGCTTACTCCTACGCCTTTCTCTGTGGAATATACTCCCTCTATGATTGTAAGAGGTATTTCCCAGTACTTCACTATGTTCTTCAGAAAGTCAATGGTTTCTGGTCTCTCCATTCCTGTATTGCAGAAAACATAGACTTTGTTATAGTCTGTATATTTAGGGTGGGTCTGTATATGTCGAGCCATACGAGCCGAGCTACGCCCTCCTGATACGGTTACAAGTAGGTTTTTCATTCTCTATAAATTTTAATCGTTTAGCAATCATTGTTACTATATCCACGGTTACAGCATTACCTATGAGCTTGTATCGTTGTGTCTTTGCTATGGGTTTTATAATGCCATTGTAATCGCCATATTGTGTCCAGTTGTCTGGAAATCCTTGCAATCGCTCGCATTCTATTTCTGTGAGGCGACGCACACCATTAAGTAAATTATTCTCTTGAAAGGCGTTGCTCGATATAGTAGGGCAGATTTTGAAGTCAGCTCCCTTATTATTACCTCTCGGGAGTTGGCGTATTACGGGCATACCGCTTCCATCTTGGCGAGCACGAGCAGGAATGGTAGGGGCAATATTTTTTTTAACTTCACGAAATCCCCTGCCGTCGTTGTGTGTTCGGTAAGTACCTACTTGTATATAAGTATCATCTGCATTCATATTGCCGTTGGCTTTGAGAGTGGTACTAATTTGGGCTTGTAATTGACTTGTCGTTTTTTCTGAATAAAGGAAATCATCTTCTTGGATAGGAAATACTCCTGACTCACTTCTTCCTGCGAGAAGTCCAATAAGGTATATCCGCTCTCTATTTTGGGGTAGTAGCCAGCTTGTGTTAAGCAATTGCCATTCAAGTCTATAACACCCAATGTTGGCAAGCGCTTGGATAATCGCCCAAAAGTCTGCACGAGCATTTGAGCTGAAAGCGCCTTTAACGTTCTCCCAGATAAAAATACTTGGTCGGACGTGAGCAATGAGGGCAATTGCTTTTTTGATAAGGCTACTTTTGGCTCCTTTAAGCCCCTCTCTTTTTCCAGCAAGTGAGAAATCTTGGCAAGGCGATCCGAAAGTGATAATGTCAATGTCTGTAAAGTCTCCTCCGTGAAGAGTGGTAATGTCTCCGATGTGTTTTGCATTGGGAAAATTGTATTTATAGTTTGCAATTGCGTGTTTGTCTATCTCACTAAAATAGTGTTCTGTAAATTGGTATCCTGCTCGCTGAAATCCGAGCGAAAATCCACCAATCCCACTGAATAGGTCAATGATTTTCATTTGATTTAATTTCTATTAGTAACTTGTCATTTTCAAAGATATATTCCAAGGCTATTTCTTTTTTCAGGGATATATCATCTTCATCTCTATCAAAGGACTGTTTCAGACGGCTAACAAGGCTTTTGTTATCTCGCTCCTGTATCTTACGTTTCTTATAGCGCTTGGTTAGTAACTCCTTTTCTTCATCTGTAAAATCCGCTATCATACCGCGTCTTTTAAGTCCGTCATACAAATATCCACAGAATAAAGGCATCCTTCCATTTTGCTTAAAATCATTGTAAAAATGTTGTATATTGGCTATAAATTTAGCTTCCTTTTCTTCCTCTGATAGCTCCTCCTCTTTTGGGGATGGTAAGCTATTAGATAGGTGGTGGGTCTGTCGGGTATTCCTTAACCATTCCTTGTACTTTTCCAATATCTCACAGATATAAGGGGCATTGATTAGCTGATAATGCTCTGTACGCATATCAAATTCTCTGTATCTTTCCATTTGAAGAGCTTTATATATCTCTTCTATAGAAAGTGTAAAAAAACGGCTTTGAATTAATTTTATTATATCTTCCTTCTGTACAGGGTCTATCAATCCCTTAAAGCCTATCAACGTTGCGTGTTGCACGATGATTGCGCCGAGTGCCATTCGTACCCCCTGAGGTTCGAGCACTCGCATCTGCGGAAAATCAGGTACCTGCTCTGCAAATGCAACTCCTGAGACGTTACCAGCCTGATAGATTTGCTCTAAGGTCTTCTGCGGTCTGCCGTCCAAAAACATAAGGGGTTGATGTGTTTGTATTGCTATTTCCTGTGTTTGTAATTCTGTTTCCATTCTCGTCGATTGTTATCGTTTGGTTTGTTTGTGTGTTGTTTTTCCTCTTAGCCTCCCACGTGCGTACGGCTGCCTTCCAGTCTTTCATTGGCTCTCTACCTACCTTCCACCCCTTCGATGTGTAGAAGTCGCAAAATTCAGTCCCTGAAATATCGTTACCTCGCTCGTTGCAATAATCCTGCACCTCTTCAGGAGTAGGAGGCACAAATCTCTTTTTTGTCTTTTTTGACTCCTCGCTATCAGGAGGGGGGGCGGGCGCAACTTGGGGGGAGGTTTCTTTTTGGTCGCTTAAAGGCTGATTGTTTTTTTCCTCCTCGTAAAAATCCACACTCGCGCTTTTTTGTTTCTTTTTTTGTAAAAAAGAAATATTTACTTTACTTTCTTTTCCTTTACTTTGCGGTGTTTCTGCAACAGAAACTCGTGTTTTTGTTGTAGAAACATCGGTTTCTGTAACAGAAACTAACAAAAAGGGTAAGCTATCGCTAAGGCTATTACGTTTCATAGCCTCAAAATATCGTCTTTGTATGCCTCTACTTGTAAGTACATTATCCGAGTTAAACAGCCCTTCATCAAAAAAGTTCCACCTAACTAAGCGTTGTACTATTTCTGTAAGTAGTTCTTTGGAGATTGATGGTAATGTTTTTAGCATTTTCATCTGTAACATTTCCGACCACTCAATGAAATATCCGTTACGGTATATCGCAGCGAGCAGTTTTATTGCTACAATCTCTCCTTTTATCCCAAATTCACCAGAGATAGCTTCTATCTTTTCATCATTAAAGAAATCCACATCAAAAGGAAAATAGTCAAGTCCTATTTTTCTTGGTCTTGCCATTTTGATTGGTTTTAATGAACATAATTGTTTTTTTAAACTTTGCCCTAAGCCCTCTCCTTGAGCATACACGTCAAGTACAAGCGAGGGCAGAGGTCAAAGAATGAATGAGTATTTAAAATAATTTAGGTTGCATTTTATCAGCAATCATACGCTTGAGATTGCGCTGCATTTGATTGTAATAGGACTCCTTAAGCTCTATCCCTATGTAGTTACGATTAAGTCTTAGACTTTCGTACCCTTCACTTCCTATCCCTCCAAAAGGGCTGAGTACTGTATCTCCTTCATTACTCCATAGGTGCAAGCAACGCCTGATCGTCTCAAGCTGTAAAGGACAAATATGCTTCTCGTCCTTCTCATCACGTGCGCTGGTGTATTGCAAGGTATCAGAATAGTTGATGTCATACCAAACTGGCTCGGCATACTTTTGCCACAAATTCACGGGGAGGTAATTTTCCTTTTTCTCATTTGTTTCTTGGTGGGTTATTGGCACTAAGTTATCACCTTCATTGCGAAATACTAAGATATAATCGGGTATTCCCGTGCGAGACATACTGCTGTCTTTTAAGATTGTTTTATGAAGTAATCCTATTGATTTGGTTCTTGTTACTTCTACTACAGGGCTTTTCCAAATCGTTATTCTATCGTGGTAAATAAATCTTTCCTTCTCAAAAGCCTGAATGAGCATTCCTGAAAAGTCCTTAAGACCGATATACCCATCTTTGCATTTCATTGCAGGTAAGTCCATACAATGCACTGCTACCAATCGTCCGCTTTTAATTACCCTTGCTAATTCTTTCACGAGAAACTGAAAATGTACAAAGAACTCCTCATAATCTTTGCAATTACCCATGTCTCGTATATCATCTGAATAAACATACAATTCAGCAAAGGGAGGGCTAAATATTGAAAAGTCTATGCTGTTATCAGGAAGTTTAGCAACCTCCTCTACGCAATCGCCGTGTATAGCTGTGAATTTTGGTTGTTCCATAGTGTTTGGTTATTAATCATTAATTGTTGCATTTGTTTGAATTGTTTCTCTTTCTCTTTGATGATACTAATAACATTCTGCATAGTATCAGTGGTTACAATGTTAACGGTTACGTCTCCTTTCTTTCCGAATCGGTGTGATCGTCTTACTGCTTGGTAAAATCCTTCAAAAGAAAAGTCAGGACTCATAAAGGTTTGATTTAAGCAGTGCTGAAAGTTCAATCCGTATTGGGCTATCTTTGGCTTAGTAACTAATACCCTGAACTTACCATCTACAAAGTCTAACAACTTTTGTGCTTTCTCTTCAGGTTTATCACTCCCTGACACTTCCACAGCCCCACGAATACCCGCAGTAACTTCTTTCCCCTCGTCATTATGTTTCACCCATACAATGTGTGGTTCCTCATTCGCATTAGCTATCTCTATTGCCTTTGCTATTCGTTGCTCTTTGGTTCGTCTTAACTCCTTATTGAAATCAGTAGCAGACACTGCTAAACTTGGGAATAACATTCCATTGCTAAAGTCATTTTCAGTAATGATTTGGTGATCCTTATAGATCACCTCTGATAAGTTATATCCTTTCATAGGAAATCCTATATCTGCGGGATTGGTAAGCATTATTGCCCAATCTGAGACAAACTGATAAAATTTTTCTATTGCGTGCCTCTTTAATCTCCATTTGCTCGTGTGATCTTGATCGTTGATAAAGTAGGTAGCAAGCATTCCTAATCTACTTTGATAGCCCAAAAATTCAGAGTGATTAGCCAACTCCATAGGATCATTAGGGGAGGGAGTGGCTGTAAAAGCAAACTTATAAGGGGTGTTATGGAAATATTCAAAGATCTGCTTTTTGATTTCCCCTTCAAAGTTTTTCATTATCGAACTTTCATCGACGATCAGCCCCGCATACTCCTGCGGATTGATGTTGTGCAAATTCTCAAAGTTGGTGATCGTTACCTTATCAAGGTCAAACCCAAACTTTTCTGCTTCTCTTTTGGTCTGTGCTACCACCACCAAAGGAGCAATAATTAACACGGGCTTATTGGTGTGTCTTACAATTTGGCTTGCTGTCTCAAGCTCCATTACTGTCTTTCCAAGTCCACAATCAGCAAATACAGCGTGCTTGCCCTTGCTGAGGTTTCGTTCTACAATGAACTGCTGAAAAGGAAACAGCTTGTCATTCATCGGCAAAGATGCAAAGCCTTTATGCTCTTTTGACTTCTGCTTCTGTTTTAAAAATTCTTGATACTCGTTCATTTTGATTTGAAATTAGAGATTTGAATTAGATTGCCGCGCGCTCAATCTCTTCTCAAATCGGGTTGTTTTTAGCCCCCGCTCACGGCTCGAACGTGAGTGCTTGCCTATCGGGGTAACCATGTCTTAAGCATAAGACGGATAACTTTCCAATGTTAGTTAGTCGTTATCGGCTGTTTGTTCTCTTTTGCCTTTGCTTCTGTCTATATAGACATGGCAAAATAGATGGTCAATCACGGCTTCTACTTTCATTATCTTTGCCGATAACAGTGTCATTGTATAAGGTTCAGGGTTTTCCTTATCCTGCATATACTTATCAAAGAACGCAATACATAAGGGTTTCGTTTCCTCGGCATTGATAGCCTTCACTAAGAATTTATTACGAGTTGTGTAACGTTCATATTTCATCTCCATCTCAGCAATATAACAATTGACCTTTTCATCTTCTCCATTATCCTTGGTTAAGGTTACTATGTACAAATATTCTTGTTCCTTGAGGGATAACACTTCAAAATATCCTTGGTAGTGCTGTTCTATGTAGTCCGAGAGTATCTGCATAGCTACCTCTACACTATTAGCATATAGGAAGAAGGTTTGTTTCTTTCCCATTACTTTTGCCACAGCTACCCAAGTAGCGGCGCTTCCATTCACTAAGGTTGCTTGTCTTTGTATGGTGCTGACTTTTACCTCAGTAATATCCTCACTCTGTAGGAAAAAATTAATCTCCTCTAAGCTGTGATGGTCTAAGAATGTACCACGTTCAAAGATTATCTCTTTACGTTCTATATTAACCAGCTCTCCAGTGCTTTCATCTACGAAGTTTTCATTCCATTTTCGGTAGAGTGTCTCAGCTAAGTACTTATCCTTCATCTCAGATAGGTTGGAGGTAGTGATAATTTCCTCCTCAAAACGATTAACGGTTTCTTTCATTGCTTAAATCTTTATAAATCTTGCTTATTTACTTTTTTTGCGTTGGTTTTTAGACAGTTAGGATTGATTTTTTGCCTTACTTAACAAGGGGTGAAAATTGCTTAATACCCCGTTTTTGTTATCCTCAAATTCTCTTTCTCATAACTTAGAAGACTTCTAAGGGCTTCTATCTGATGAGTACAAGTGCGATTAATACGCTCCAACCAATCTACAAGATACTGCTCCTCTTGAGCGATAGCCTTAACTAAGGCATTTTGAGCTGTTGCCGATAGATATTGTTCCTTTGCTATGGTAATGATAGTCTTTGTAATTTCAGCGGTTGTACGTTGGTTGTATAAGTACTTTGCCTTTGCCAACATTTCACCACTACGAGCCATATATACAGACAAATCTTTAATACGTTCAACCATTTCCTCTGGGTTATCTGAGCAAGTAATCTCCAAGTAATCTTGAATATCTTTTGCTTCTTTTTTAAGTTCTTCCATTTTTGTCTTTATTATTGAAAGCAAGGCAGGACTCGAACCTGCATTTAGTCGCAAGCCAAAGCGAACGTACGACTCGAACGTATCCTAATTTCCCCAACTGGTGAAGCGTCTCCCAATTCCGCCACTTGCTTTTTATATTACTAATTACCTAATATTACAGGCGTTCTGCCATCTGTGATAATTACCTTATTAGAGGTCTTACCTAACATCTCAATATATTGTTGCATTAGGATTTCTCTTGTAAGCCCTACCGATTGGACTTTGTTTGTTTCGGCGTCTATTTTTGCCTTTTCTAACAGCATTCTTGAGGTCTCTAACTCATTCTTTACCCTATTGGCTTCCTGAATAGCCTTGTTTCTATCTTCTACGGCTTTCAGCATTGAAGCAGGAGGTTTAAGCCCTGATGTAAGTGTAGTAAGGTCAAAGAATTTTGTTTTAAACTCCTCTTTCAATCTGCTTTGTACTGATAATTCAAACTTACCTAAGTTGTTCATAAGGCTGTCAGTGGTGTAATTCCTTGCTTCTTCTCTATAAGCGTCCGTAACCCGCTTGTTAAGTACATTCGCTTCTACATTGTCAAAGAACGTTTCTGGGTCTTGTATTCGGTAGTTTTTGTAATTGAACACAATCTCAGCACCTTTGCCACGAATAGGCGTATAAGTGTAGGAAGGATCTACAGTGAATACCCCTGCATCTTTTGCCGTGATTTCCACCACATCAGGGTCACCCGCTTGCTCCCACATGGGTACCTGATACAGCTCACTACCTGGACCTAATATCCCTTGCGCCCCAGTTACAATTTTGAACGAATTGATACCATTTCGTCCGTACTCAGTCATTAGAACTCCTTCGTAGTTAGGTTCAGGTCTGTTACAGCCTACTAAGGAGGCTATAACACATAAAAGAAAAATCATCTTTTTCATTTGATATAAAAATTAAATTAGTTACTAAAAAACTTGTTGTAAGGGAAAGCAATCAGTATAAGAATTGCTACAAGTAACCCTACAATCCATAAGTAAGGGAGTTCACTCCTAAATAACACCATTACTCCGTATGTTAATAACACTAACATAATAATGAATACTAATGCTCGTATTGCTATTTTTCTCATCATAATAAAGGTTTTGCTATTTCTAAGAGTTCTCTTTGGTCTTCAAGGAATTTATTTCTAACATTGTTTGTTTTAAAGCTCATTATCCTTGCATTACAATGGTGATTTCTACCTACGATTTCACCTACTTCCACTTCAATACTATATTTAGTGGCATTGTCATTCCAATCAGGCTGCCAGCCTTCATTGTAGTAGTCTCTTAAAAGTATCAGTTTCTTAAGAGCTTCTGCACACGTATCTAGATTTGTATAATAATTCCCTTCAGCTAAGAAAACACTATCATTCATTATCTCTGTACCTTCAGTGGATTCTAACCATTTAACAGCTTCTTCATAAGTTGGTGCAGATGCTTTTTGTTCAAAGCCTTGAAATTCTACTTTATAAGGTTTTGTTGAAAGTGTTTTAGTAGTGCGATCTGACAAACAACCTTCAAAATTATAACAAACTCTTTCTTTTTTACCTTCAAATAACACTATAGGATATTCTTGTCCTTCACTAATGTATATTTCTTCAATTTTTCCTTCCTTATCAGGAAAATTCACTTGGTCATAAACTTTCTGACCTACTTTAAATACTGTTTTTATTCTTCCTTATTTTTAAGTTACTAAAAAGGTAAATCATCAAAATTTTCATCTGTTGTTGATTCTTTTCCCGTATCTTTTTTGTCTTCAGGAGAAGATACAGGAACTACAGGAGTTTTTGGCACATAGTTATATTTCACCTCCTCCCAAGCATACGCAGTCAAATTCTGGCTGTGCATCTCTTTATCCTGCCACTCGAAGAATCTACCGTTAATCTGAAAATGAATTTTCACCTCCATTCCCACAACTACAGATGAAAACTTCTCTATATTTACATTGATTACCTGTAGCTTAATTATATTTTCTCTCTTTTCACCTGTATATTGGTTGAATGTAGAACAATCCAAAAAGAACTCTTGCACCTTGAATTTATCAGTCCTTGCTACAACATCTCCCTTTGATAATACTTTTCCTCTTATTTCCATAGATTATTCTTTTATAATGATACTATCCTTTCTATAATTCACTTCAGGAAGGTCTAACAACTCCCCATTCTCATCTACTGGCAAAAGTCCTTTTTCTTTACTGATGAACGCTTGTTTGTATTTCTCCTCTATCTCCTTGAGATTCTCTGAGGCAATTTGCCACTCTTTTATACCCTTGTAGTTAAAAGTACGACCTCCATTCCTCACCTCGAATCTTGCCCCTCTGTAGCGCCCCTCGTTATAACTTATCTGTGAGAGAATTTGCTCTTCGTGTTCCTGTTCAAAGGATCTAACAGCCTCTATATACGCCTCACATTCTTTTTTTTGTCCTCTGAAAGCGAGGACGGCTTCCAATATTGGCATCTCGCCGTCCTCTACTTTTTGGCACTTAGCTACAAATTCCTCTTGTAACTGCTGAAATATCTCTTTACTGTACCCCATTTTGTCTGTTATTTAATAGTTCTTGTATTTTTATTTCTATCTCTTTACTTACCTTATAAAATTGTTTTGCATCGTTAGGGCTTTTTATCTTACCCTCATTAATACCCTTGATGACGTTGAGCCATTCCTTAGTCATATTCTTATCTTTATCTAAGATATTGAGCCAAGGCAAATCTTTGGGAGGTTCTTGGTGTTCAGGAGCACTTGCATTGTTGCCGTCATCATCATCAGCCCCGATACATACCAGCGATTGCAGTCCGTAACGCCTTGCGTATGTAATACCTGACCCCTGCGCTTGGGCGTCGTTTTGCCTTTCATATATCACCTCTGTAAGGCTCTCCATAGTCTGCCCACTTTCATGTAAGAGGAGTGTTTTTACATAGTTCTTACCATCAATCGTTACTAATGGTTGTAATACTGCTATGCCGTGTTTGTTAAGCGTGGGTATCACCGCTTCACGTACTGCATTAAGGTCAGCATATTTGTTTTTTAGGAAAGGGTTCGTAGTCCCTTTGACGGCATTTGCCATTTCACTCTGTGCCTTGATAAAAGCCTTTGCGATTTCTGTTTGGTACTCATTCATTTTTAATAAATTTTATTTGTTATTATTCTTCGTATTGGCTTAGTCTCTCACGAAATTCATAAGCTATATTCTGCCTTGCCACGTCTATATAGTTGATATAGTCATTAATAGGCACTTCACGGGTTATTTGGCTATCAATAGGGAGGGCTATATGCCCTATTATTCTATCGCTATCAGCCCCAAATCCCCATATATAGCGCTCGTCTATTCTGTCAATTTGCAAAAGCCAATCGCCTATCTCATAGCATTTGCCTTTCTCTATGGTTGTTCTCATTGTTCTTTGCTTTTAGTGGTTACTTTAAGTGTATCGCCATCATATAGTCCGTAACAACCCTTATTGAACCTTACTTTGACTATATTAAGCCCTTCATTATTGATTATCTCGACTACCACCCCTTCCTTGCCCTTTTGATTTGCGGGGTCTGTGGTGGTGAAAGGATTAACTATTACTTTATCGCCTACTTTCATATTACCACATTTTAGAAGTTGCATAATCGGGGTATAAGCCTTCAGTATCATTGAATTGGTATTCTACATTGGCTCTCTTAGTGAGTAGTGTCGTGAGTTCTCTTTCTTGCTCGTCTGTTAATTGGACTTCTTCACTATTAACATATACTTCTGTTATAGCTACTTCGTGATTGCTACTATCACGCCCCGAATAATCTAAGGTTACCTCATAGATTACCTGACAATACCAATCATCGGGGTATTCTACTTCTGTCATAAATTCATTCTCAATAGTATTGTATCTATCTTCGTGAATATCCAAGTAATCGTTACCTTGGTAGGCAGGGGTTGCACGCTCTTCACTGATTAATCGAGCAAATTCAAAAGGGCTGATTGTTCTCATAGGACTGTTTTTTTTAAAGTTTGGTAAATAAATCTATCTTGACTACTGCGAATCATCGCTGTATAATCAGGATGCTTGATTTTGAAGAAATAATCATTGTATATTACCTTCTCTTCAGGAGTCAATTCGCACCACTTACGCCCCTTGTAGCATAGGTAACCCCCTATACTTTCGAAGTCTGATTTTTTTTCTTTTTTTCTCTTGCGAGAGAAAATTTTTTGTAGTAATTTTGCCATCATTTAAAAATTTTATTTGTTATACTTAATGCCTCGCCTGCCAGCGGGGCTTTTTTTATTAGCTGTTTTGTCTTGCTTTTTCAAAGTCCGCATAAAATCTATTGGTGTAATCTGAAATATCAACCGTTTTTTTAGTTTTTTTTGAAGACTTGCCCCCTTCCACAAGGGCAAGTTCTTCGGTTATTCGTATAATCTCGTCTGCCAATTCTCTAACAGTACCCTCTAAGGATAACTTAAGTGTTGTTACTCGCTCTAATTTTCTTTTCAGGTATCTTTTCAGCTCGGTATTATTCATTTAACTCTTTTTTTATAATTGACTATTTAAATTATCTTCTTCAACTTCAAAAAGTTCATCTTTAGTTATACCTATTACTCTCTTTACAGTAGGGTAATATCTTTCATTTATCAAGAAGTGAGTATCTTTCTTTATCCATCTGTCAATAGTAGAACGACTTCTATTTACTGCCTTTGCTAATTTGTTTCTGATAATATCACCTCTAAATTTTTTCTTTGCTTCTTTGGTAAGTTTCATTTTTTTTATTATTTTTGACCCGTTATATAGTTGGTTATTTTGATGGTGCAAAATTAGAACATTTTTCTGTAAAAACAAAATATTTTACAGATAAATGCTCTGCAAAATAATGTTAAAGTTTTTAAATAATTGGTTTTTAAATATTTATAATGAAAGATTTTCTAATAAAGAACTGGTTAGGATTGGTGGCTATTGTAATAAGTGTAGGTACTTGGCTTTCTTTTTGGTTAAGATTTAGCCCTTTTACTTGGGATAGTTTTAGTGTTATGGCTACAACTATGGGAGTAATTGTTACATTTTTAGTAGGCTTTCAGATTTGGACAGTTATTGATAACAAGGAGTTTAAGAAAGAGGTTAAAGCAGAACAAAAGGAAGTGAAAGATACCTTGCAAAGCGTTGTATATCAAGAATTAATAAATCAATTTATTATTAATTTTGAGTTTTCAATGGTGTATAATGAGATAGGGAGAAACTTATCTCCTTATCTAAAATTTGCCTTACAAACAATTCAGTTAGGATTGAGTTGTAATCAAATTGAAAAATGCAATTTAGTGATTAAAGGAATGTTAGAGGTTATAGAAAACAGCTCTGTTGAATTTACCAATCGGCAACACTCTATGTTACTTGATATTTTTTATAATATAAAGATACCTGATCCTACAAGCGGACTAAATACCAAAGGGTTAGAATATGTAGGAGAACGCATAAGAAAAGCAACCATAATATAAGGGAATTGTTTTCTTCATCCCCTTTGTCGTAATTATCATCGTGGGGTGTGTTTTTTCTTTCACGTTGCTTATCATTTATTTGTTGTATAACATAAAAACCATTAGAGATACGTTCTCTGTTCCAGCGCATTTCAGATTCTAACAATTCTAAAAATGTTTCTTCAGACATTCTTTTAAACGGCTTCTTGTTGTCATAGTAAGAGTTCATAATAAACAAAATTTTTAAAGCACAAAGGTATGAAAAATAATTCAGATACAGAGCAAAATTCTGTAAAAAATAGATTGATTGATTTTCTAAAATATAAAGAAATCAGTCAAAGTAAGTTTGAACAATTATGTGGAATATCAAATGGCTATGTAAATAATATTCGTAAGGGAATAAAAAGTGAAATGTTTGACAAAAAAATAGCACCTATTTTTCCTGAACTTAGCAAAACTTGGCTATTACTTGGAGAAGGCTCTATGCTCATTCCACAGATAGAAGAAGTCGTGCCAGAGGAAGAAGAGGAGGAAGATGATTTAGTACTATTTCTAAGAGATGAACGCAAAGGCTATGATATTACCTTAACGGATATATACGAAAAAACACGCATTCCCGTAAAAACACTCAAAGAAGCGCAAAATGGTATATCTGAACTATCTAAAAAACAAAGAAATATTTTATCTAAATATATAGAAGAAGTAAGGGAATATTTCCAAAATGAATCAATAGGAGCGCCTAAAGGAACTCCAACCGGTTATTATTATCCTGAAATATACGCTAAAGCTGGTTTTGATATAGCTAACTTTAACAATGAAATGCAACGTCTCCCTGTATATATTCCTAACTTCAGCAAAGATGTTATCTTTATAAATGTATATGGAGATAGTATGTATCCAAAGTACAAAGCAGGGGATGTTATAGGAATTAAACCTGTAGATTTTTTATACTTGGTGTTTGGGCATCCTTACGTGGTAGTTTTTGATAATGGAGATGTTAATATAAAATATGTTCGCAGAGGGTCTGATGATGAGCACGTGAGTTTAGAGAGTGAAAATCCCAAGTACGACCCTCGAGAGTATCCCCTTAAAATTATTCGTGCCTTTTATGCAGTAGAAGGAAGCGTAAAGAAAGAGAGAATGTAATATAAACATACGATTAAATTGCAAAACACATAAAAAGACAATATAATATTATTCAAAAAATACTTGTAAATAGCTATCTACTAATGATATACATTGTTTATCTTCGACAAGGTAAAAAGTAGGAAACACCATTACTTCTATACCTATGCTTATTTAAAAGATATTGATTTTAAGGAAGTTACAGAATAAAAGATTTTATCTTTTCCGATTACGGCTCAGAAGGTTACAGGTTTGAATCCTGTCGAGGTCACTAAAAAGTAATGCTTCAGAAAGAAGCATTACTTTTTATAATAAACAAAGGCTAATCTCTTCATTAAGCCAATTAGCAAAGGACATTAGTTCTGTGTCTTCTTCCCAATATTCCACAGGTATATCTGAATAAAAAGTACCAAAAGCATCCTTTTGACTGGTTATAAAACCTGCTTGATGTCCACCATTTGGATAACACACTAGTACTATTTTAGGAAAGAGATTTGTACCAGTACCATTAAAAACTTCATTAGTGAAGGATTCCCATTGGCTAGGAGGATAAAATTCATAAGCAAATCCTCGCTCATCTTCAAAAAGTGTACAAGCTCCTAAGGTAAGCAAAAAGGTTTTGAAAGTATCAGGGAGCTGAATCTGGTGTTTTTTCTCAAAATTAGCTATTTCTTCTGAACTAATATCAGATTGTTTGGTAAAACGGTATAATTCATTTCCAAAATGTACAAAGCCCCCTTGACTCTCATTCAAAAGTCTTTGTAAGGTATTTAAGTTTTCTTGAAAAGAAGTCATAATTAAATTTTATAGAGGTAAAAAACAATGAAATATGTTAAGAGTTATAAAAAATAGGAACCTAAAAACTTAGACCGTGTAAACCCTTTGCTGAGCCGTCTCTATTCCCACATCCCGAAGGTAGCGTTATTAATGCAAGTTTCGTGGTTCCTAAATGATATATCGAATATAGGTTTTTAATCCTTAAATCAATGATAACCAGTAATATCAATTAAAATAAGTTTCTAAGCAATGAGGGAATAACTTATGAACCTTACCCCTTTTTCTCTATGATGAGTGGGTTTTATATGCATCCTATCCCTCGCTTTTCAGTAGCTTTAATGTAGAGGCTCATAAGCTTGGTACAAAGATATAAATAATTTTTGATTGAAAGTTTTAAAATTTTGTTTTATTACTTTTTCCTAATTTTCAAACCCATTAAAATATATGGATTTTTAGAACATGTTGTTGAATTTTATGATGAACCTAATATTATTTCTTTTTGAGATGGGATGTGGAAAAATACCTATTGTGTGATAGAATATAATTGTTTCTTCAAAGATAAAAATGGGGTCTATCAGTATCATACAGGAAAGGATAAATTAGAAAAGTTGTCATATGTCCCTAAATCCTTTACCGAAGAAAGTTTATTAAAACTGCTCAATAAGAAAAAGTAGGATTACTAAAAAAGAGGACGCTCTCTATTGATTTTCCTTTTGGAAAGTTGTATCTTTGCAGGATCTAAAAGAAGAAAAGGAGTATCAATTGAAATACATTTATTATATATTTTAAAATATGGAAGTTCAGATAAAAGATAATAAAATTTTTGCACCATTAAAAGATAAATGGTTGGTATTGAAACCTGAAGAAAAAGTACGACAAGAATACGTTTGCCGTTTGGTTAATTCCTATGGTTTTGATCTGGAACAAATGGAGCAAGATAGTAAAGTTCAAGGAATATATTTGAACTACAGCATTCTTATTTGGAAAAACGAAAATAGTAAAATCAATAATGAGAGTCCTTTAATAGTTATACAATGTAAAGCAGATAGTGTTATCATAAAAAAAGAAGATTATTTTAAAGGACTCAATTTTTCAAGAGAAATAGGAGCAAAATTTTTTGTTGCAACAAATTTTAAACAAACTAAGATTTATTCAAAAATATACAGAACTGACTCTGAGAATGTAGAAGAAATTTTAGATATTCCTAATAAAAAAGAGGCTCAAAATATTCAAGAGGTAGAAAAATTATTAAATAAAAATAATACTTTTCAAAGAGAAAATTTTACTAAAACATTATATAAATGTCATTCAATTATTCGAAATAATGATAAGCTCTCACCAGAGGCAGCTTTTGATGAAATTAGTAAAATCCTATTCATAAAAATTATTTATGAGAGGGACAATTCTAAAAATCAAATTTTTTCATTAGATATATATAGAAAAGAGAAAATAGATTTTGAGAAAATAGATTTTGAGAAATATAGATTTAATGAAAAAAAAGATTTCTATCAACTTTTGTTTGAAAAAACTAAAGAAGATTTTAGAGATGATGACCTTTTTGAACCTACTGAAATCATTAGAATACGAGAGAATAGCTTTGAAGCTATTGTAAAAGAATTAGAAATATACAATCTTTCCACTACTTCCGATGATGTAAAAGGGATCGCCTTTGAACAGTTCTTAGGAAAAACATTTAGAGGGGAATTAGGACAATTTTTTACTCCTCGGACTATTGTGGATTTTATGGTGGAAGTCTTAGACCCTCAAGAAACAGAAACTATTTGTGACCCTTGTTGTGGTTCAGGTGGTTTCTTAATAAAAGCCTTCGAGTATGTCCGTGCAAAAATAGAAGCTAAAGTCCAACAAGAAAAAGAACTCATCAAACAAGAATATTACACTGAAACCTATGAAAAACTATCGGATACTGAAAAAGAAAAAATAGACGACAAAGTAAATAAATTCTTCTCTCAGTTAAATGAAGAACTCAATATCAACAATGACAAAAGCCGAATTAGAACATTGAGTTATGATTGTATTTTTGGAACCGATGCCAACCCTAGAATGAGCCGTACCGCCAAAATGAATATGATAATGCACGGTGATGGTCACGGAGGTGTACACCACAATGATGGGTTACTAAATGTAAACGGCATTTTTGAAAACCGATTTGATGTGATTCTTACCAATCCTCCTTTTGGAGCACGTGTAGAGAAATCACTAAAAATTACAGAAGCTGATAAATATACTGATGAAGAACGTATCAAAAAATACCAAAAACGATATGGTGATGAGTATAATAAAGCATTAAAGCAAGTGAATAACAATATAGGGAAACCTCTCGTGAGTCTCTATAAAATGGGGGCAATGAGTACCCTTACTGAAGTGCTTTTTATAGAACGATGCTTGAACCTGCTCAAACCAGGAGGTAGAATGGGGATAGTACTTCCTGAAGGTGTACTTAACAATAGTAATTTGCAAAAAGTACGAGATTATGTAGAAAGTAAAGCAAAAATATTGCTAATCGTATCTATTCCTCAAGATGTGTTTATAGCAAGCGGTGCTACGGTAAAACCTAGTTTGTTGTTTTTTAAAAAATTTACAGAAGAAGAAGCGCTACAATATGCAAGTATTAAGAGCAAAGCAACTATCACAATAGAAGCTAAATATGCTGAGGAAGTAGCAAATATCCAACAGAAATTAGCTAAAAAAGGCAAAGAAGCATTACCTGCAGAAGAGAAAAAACAACTGAGAGCCGAATTGAAAAATATTGAAGCTAAAAAAGAACGAGAAATAAAAGCTATTGTTAAAGAAGAGTTCAACTATACTATTCCTATTGCTGAAGTAGAAAAAGCAGGTATTAGTACGACAGGGGCTGTCATAGAAAACGAATTAGAACCCTTGGCTGAAGAATTCAAAAAATATACTTCTGAAAATCATCTGTGGGGAAAACTTACCAAAAGCGTTCAGTACGATGTAAAAGATGAGTTTGTATATCGCATTCAAATAACAGATAAAGAAGTTGGTGAACCCGAAATTTTCTATCAAAAAAGTAAGTATGAAAACTTATAAAAAATTAAAATTTGTAGGATTTAGCAATATAGAAAGTTGGAGTGCTTCTTTTCTATTTGGTACTATTAATAAATTTAATAGAAAATATAGAGTACTAAAAATAAGTCAGCTACTTGTTAAAAATAATGAGAGTATAATAATAGAAGATGAGAAACTATACAAACGAGTAACAGTAAAAATAAATGCTAATGGGGTAGTTCTTCGTGATGAAGAATATGGTAAAAATATAGGGACTAAAAGACAATCTATAGCAAAAGAAGGACAGATGATAGTTTCTAAAATAGATGCTAGAAATGGGGCTTTTGGGCTTATTCCTTCTGAATTAGATGGAGCAATTGTTACTAATGATTTTCCTTTATTTGATATTAATCATCATTTAGTAAATAAAAATTATTTGATTTTGTTAGCTAAAACTAATTTGTTTGTTGATTTTGCTAAATCTTGTAGCAGTGGGACGACTAATAGACAGAGAATGGATATGGATAAGTTTTTAACTTTAGAAATTCCTCTTCCTTCAATATCCGAGCAAGAAACCATTGTAAAAAACTATTGCGATAAAATAACTCAAGCTACAACTTATGAGCAACAAGCTGAAACCTTAGAAAAAAAGATTGAAAGCTATCTGTTTGAGAGTTTAGGAATAGAACAAAAAACTGAACAAAAAACAAAAAAGAAAGGATTACAATTTGTTGAATTCTATAAAATGGACTTTTGGGGAGTAGATAAAATAAAGTTAGATAAAGGGCTTCATTCTTCACGATATGAAGTAACTTCAATTGGTGATTTTCCTGAATTACTTGTTACTTGTTTTAGAGGGAAAAGTCCTAAATATACAGAAGTTTCATCTAAATTTATATTGAATCAAAAATGTAATCGTTGGAATTCAATTGATTTTTCTTTTGTAAAAAGTATTGATGAGGATTGGTATAATAATATTGATGAGGATTTTTTTACTAAAGAAGGGGATATATTGGTAAATTCAACTGGAGAAGGGACAATAGGTAGAGCAACTTATATTACAAAGAATTATGAAGGGTTGATTTATGACAGTCATATGTTGTTGCTAAGGTTAAATAGATCTATCTATAACCCGATTTTATTTGTAGATCTTTTTAATAGTTCATATATCCAAACACAAATAGACAAAATTAAATCAGCACAAGCAACAAAACAAACAGAACTAGGAATTAATAATTTATTAAAGATAAGAATACCTATTTTGAGTAACCTACAAGTACAACAAACCATCATTACCCAAATAGATACTTATAAAAATGAAATAAAAATCTTACGAGAACGAGCAACACTCCTAAAACAACAAGCAGAACAAGAATTTGAACAAACTATATTCAGCTAAATTATGAGAATCAAAGAAATTAAAATAGCCAATAAAGCCTTTAAAAACCTTGATATTTCATTAGAAAACAATACTTCAGGGGTAATGGCTTTTATAGGAAACAATGGCAGTGGGAAAAGTAATTTGTTAGAAGCTATAAGTGCTATTTTTAAGCATTTGTACGACAAGAAAGAAAAGGATATTCCCTTTAATTTTTCATTAGTATATACTACCTTTAATGGGGAAACTGTTGAGATTACTAAAAATGAGTTATTAGTTACTACTAAAATAGATAATCAAGAAAATTCAGACTTTTATAGCTTCCTACCTAAACAAATTGTAGCTATTTACAGTGGCGAAGAAGATAGACTATGGAGAAAATATTATGAACCAATATATAAAGATTTTATTTCAAAAATAAACAAAAATTCTCAAGAAGAATTTCCTAAAATGCTCTATCTGAATAAATTTTATTGGCATATTTCTCTATTGTGTTTGCTACTTAATAGTTCTAATAACCCTGAGGATAAATTCTGTAAAGAGGTTTTAGGAATCAATAGTGTACATTCTGTAAAATTTGAATTTAATAAAAGTATCTATCAGGATTACCCAAACAATAAAGTGTTGCAGTTTATATCTACTATAGATGCTAAAGATGAATACACTTTAGACGAATTACAAGAGAAGATAAAAAACTATGATATAAATGAGGTGTTTAAATACCTATACATTGCCTTTACTCCAAAGGATAGAAAAATACTACAAAATATTACCATTGAATACAATGGTAAATTAAACATAGAGGATTTTAGCGAAGGAGAAAAGAAAATGATACTCGTCAAAGCTGCTTTAGAGTTTGCGGCACAAGAGGACAGTCTGTTTATCCTTGATGAACCTGATGCTCATATACATCTTAGTAACAAAATACAAATTAGAAATGTATTAGAAGAGTATCAACAAAACAGACAAATAATCATTACTACACATTCACCTACATTGACTAAAGCTATTCCAAAAGAAGGTATCTATTGCTTGGAAAAAGGGAAAGTTAAAGAGTTCAAAGACATAGTAGAAGTTACCAAGTACTTAGCTAATAAAGAAGATATATATAAATTGTTGTTTTCTAAATCAAATATATTAATTGTAGAAGGAAAAACAGACGACAAATATATAAAAAAGGCAATCGAGTTGTACAAAGATGACTTTCCTAATTTAGATTTTCAGATATTACGAGTTGGGGGAACTGATGACGAAAATATTAAAAACTTAATTGATACCATTGCTCTTAAAGATGAACAGAAGATAATTGTCTTAGTTGATAGAGATGAGGCTGGATATAATGTGTATAAAAAGATATTTAGCAATAGTAGTAGAAAAAGAAAAGATGTTTTAAGTGAAAAATATAGTGATAATATTCATTTTCTTATGCTTCCTTGTAAAGATAATAATAATGACAAAAACTTTGTTATAGAAGATTATTTTGCTAAAACTGATATAGAAAAATTATCAATAGATTATCTCAAACGATTTATAGAGGAAACTTCTGAGTCTTTTGGAAGTTTTCCAAAAATAGGTGAAAAATTAAAGAAAGAAAAACTGCCTGAATTTTGTGAAAGTAATGATTGTACAAAGCAAAGTATGGAAGGATTTAAAGTTTTATTAACTGAGTTAAATAGAATTATATTCCTCAATTAAATATCTAAGAGTAATATAATTTTTTAGATACTATCTGTATTAAGGAATAGCTTTATTCAGCTCTAATCCTTATTCAGTAGCTACTTCATTAATCATAATATTAAAGTTTTCACACTCTTCAAAAGGGGGGGATGGCTTTCTATTTTCTCAATATATTGTGCTAATTGTGGCGTTATTTCTATAGGAAGGAGTTCTTCTATATTTATGATAGGAACTCTTAAGGATTCAATGAAGGAGATGATAGTTCTTAGTTTTTCTCTGTTAGAAGTAGCAAAGGTTATGGAGGTTTCCATATAGATAGAGGTAAGAAGAAAAAACAAAAAAATCACTATCTGTATGATAGTGATTGCGCTCGTACTCGGAGCGGGACTTGAACCCGCACAGGCATTGCTGCCCACTGGATTTTAAGTCCAGCGTGTCTACCGATTCCACCATCCGAGCCTTTATGATAGACATAAAAAAGAGCGAAAAACGGGGTTCGAACCCGCGACCTCAACCTTGGCAAGGTTGCGCTCTACCAACTGAGCTATTTTCGCAATAAAATATTGCCTTCTTTCAAAGACGGTGCAAAGATACAATCTTTTTTGTAATTGACAAAGAAAAAAATATTTTTTTTCAAAAAGAAATTGATGTTCTTATATTTATCTGATTTTCATTGTTTTGTATAGTCTATTATTTTATTACCTCAGGAAGATATTCCCAATAGCGTTTAGGCATCAACTGCAATTGTAGCCGTTTGTTCTTTCGCTCTGAGATATTGATATGTTGGAAGTAGGTTTTCCAAAGCGCTTTGTAATTGTCTGAGTCTTGGGCTAATTTACCGAAATTTTTATGCTCAGGAGTAAAGGCAACTACTTCTGACAGGTCATAATGGAAGCCATATTGCCTTTGCGTATCATAAAGCACCCATTCTTGATCAGAGAAACGGGCTTTAAAGTGGGGTACTACAAGTGGTAAAACTTCATATTGAGGAGAAATCTTAGCAAAATATAGGTTACCGACCTTCTCAAAGCGAATAAACTCTTTAAGCCGATGCACTTCACTTCCTACGCTCTTAGATGCATTGTGTATGCGTACAATTGCTTCATTGCCAAAGTTCTGTAATACGTTTTCTTTTGGGTATTTTACCATCATCTGAATGGCTTCTAACAGAGCGTTTTCTATTTTTTCTTCTTGAGAAAGGAAAGCTTTTAAGAAAATAGAAACTCCCTCCCTACCCCAAGTAGTTTCTATTTTGGTTAAAACCCTTTTCGCCTGAGCCAAATCGGTGTATATAGTTACTTCTTCGCCAAAAAGGGTAGGAAGATAGTTTGACTGAGAGCTAATAATAACCTCCTGATAGCGGTGAGAAAAGGTAATAAATACAGCCGTGAGAAAGCCCTCAAAGCTATTATCATAAACAAGATGCGTCAAGGTGTAGAAGTCTTAATAGTTTCTGGAAAATCAAAAGAAAGTTGCCCTCTGAAGAGTGCATTATGCTTGCTACGGATGTTTTTAATCAGTAACCGACGCAAGGAAAGGCTGTCCATCGTTCCTGCTAAGGGTGTAGAACCGCTACAAGTGATGAAATACTTTGCCCTACTTAGAACGACGCCTATTTGTTTGAGAGAATACACCGTGAGCTTCTGGAAAGTACGTGCCAAAAGTATCTTCTCTACCGAATGGACGCCTACCCCAGGGATACGCAGAAGGAGTTCTCGTGGGGCGGTATTCACATCTACAGGGAATAAGTGTTGGTTACGCAAAGCCCAAGCAAGTTTAGGGTCTATTTCTAGGTCTAAAAAAGGCTGTTCAGGGGTTAGAATCTCCTGAGAATCAAAGCCATAATAGCGCATTAGCCAATCGGCTTGATAGAGTCTGTTCTCCCGCACAATAGGCACTTGAGATTGTAAAGAAGGTAAGCGATTATCCGTTAGTACAGGCACATACCCTGAATAATAAACACGCTTAAGCTGAAATTTATTGTACATATAGCTCGCTACTGAGATGATTTTTTGGTCTGTTTCGTCGGTAGCACCAATAATCATTTGAGTTGTTTGTCCAGCAGGAGCGAATTTTGGAGTATGTTTGAATTTTTTCTTTTCTAAAGCCGTGATAGCCAATTCATTTTTGACCTGTTGCATAGGAACAAGCATTTGCTTGTGGTCTTTTTCAGGAGCAAGAAGCTTAAGCCCTTCTTTAGTAGGAATTTCAAGATTAATAGAAAGACGGTCGGCATAGAGCCCTGCTTCGTGAATGAGAATATCACTTGCTCCAGGGATTGTTTTTAGATGAATATATCCGTTAAAGCGTTCTTCCAATCGTAGTTTTTTAGCAACTCTTACCAATCGTTCCATTGTAGTATCAGGGTCTTTGAATACTCCAGAACTCAGGAAAAGTCCTTCTATATAATTTCTTCGGTAGAAATTGATAGTTAAATCCACTACTTCCTGTACACTGAAAGCTACCCGTTGTATATCATTACTTCGCCTAGATACACAATACACGCAGTCATAAATACAATGATTCGTAAGGAGGATTTTGAGCAACGAAATACATCTACCATCTTCCGTAAAAGAATGGCAGATTCCTGAAAAGGCAGCATTTCCTAGCTCTCCTTTCTTTCCCTTACGATTACTTCCGCTACTGGAGCAGGATACATCATACTTGGCAGCATCGGCTAGGATGGCTAATTTTTCTTTGATACGTTCAAAATCCATATGTATTTGTAGAGAAAAACGCAAAAATACGAAAAAAAGTAGAAATACTCAAAATAATATCTTATCTTTGCCTCATTATTTCTATGAGGATTGTTCTCATTTAGAGAAAAGTAGGGAAAATATAACAAAAGTAGATGTTTGAGCTACCAATTATTCTTTGAAGGGCAGAGGTTGCCTTATAGAGAGAAAAATAAAGACTTATTAATAACCATTATCCTTTAATAAATCTATAACTATGATATCAGAAGATAAATGGAATTTGCTGGAAGAAAAGTTGGATAGTATCCTTCAGTACCAATCTTATTTCTCCCAGAAATTATTACAAATACAAGATCGATTAGATCGTCTATCTCCTTCAAAATTATCTAAAGAGGAACCTTTGCAGGTAGTTCAGGAGGAGGAAATTCCTGTTCCTCAAATAGAACAAAAGGTGGTTATCTCTTCAGAAAAGGAGCGATTTACTACTGAAGAAAAAGTTACAATTTCTGATGAAAGGGAGTCAATTCTTCCTCAAGAAGCAATAATCATTCCTACAGAAGAAAAAATAGCAACAGCTCCTCAAGAAGAGGAAATTACACTTTCCCAAGAGGAAGTAAGTCCTCTTCAAGAAGTAGAAACAAAAACTCCTGCATTGCCTCCAACCAATCCTAAAAAAGAGATAAAAAAATCTGATTGGGAGCGCTTTATAGGAGAGAATTTATTCAACAAAATAGGAATAGCCATTATTCTTATAGGGGTATTTATAGGTGTGAAATACTCTATTGACCATAATTTGATTAGCCCTACAATGCGTATTATTCTGGGGTATCTCACAGGAGGAGTTCTCTTTGGGGTAGGTTATTATTTAAAATCCAAATATGAAAGCTTCAGTGCGGTCTTAGTTAGTGGAGCGATGGCTATTTTTTACTTTCTTACCTATGTAGCCTATGATTTTTACCAACTATTTCCTACAGGGGTTGCCTTTGCAGGAATGTTCTTTGTAACGGTGGCTACTGTGTGGCTTGCCCTGAAGTATAATCAGCAGGTAATAGCCTTGATAGGGATGGTGGGAGGCTATGCTGTTCCTTTTCTTTTAAGTAATGGGCAGGGTCACCAAGCAGTGCTTTTCTCCTATGTGGCAATTATTAATATAGGGATTTTAGTGATTTCTTTTTATAAGCAATGGCGAGTTCTCTATCATACAGCATTCTTCTTTACGTGGCTACTTTACCTGACACTCTATACAGTAAAGTATCCAGAAGAACAAGGAATGTATTTTACTTTTAACTTAATTTTCTACTTGATATTCCACTTTGCTTTTATAGGGAGAAAGCTTTTGGGTAAGGAGAAATTCATTATAGGTGATTTATTAATTCTATTATCAAATACACTTGTTTTCTATATAGTAGGGGTTTCTTTCAGTTTTACAACATTTTTCTCTAGTTCTCAGGGTTATTTAACGACTTTTACACTGTTGAACGCTCTTTTTCACGCAGGTATTAGTTATTATACTTGGAAGCGAGACTATGCAAAAGAGCTCAAGTACTTGAGCCTAATATTGGCATTATCATTCCTTACCATTACGATTCCTATTTACTTTGAAGGTTCTTGGATTACTCTTTTCTGGGGAATTGAAGCGGCTGGTCTCTTCTGGATAGGGCGTACAAAAGGACTTCCTATGTATGAGCGGATTTCCTATATAGTACTTTCCTTAGGAACTCTTAGCTTATTTAAAGATTGGATAGAGAATTTGCAAGATTTCAACTTACATATTGCTTTTTATAATGTATTATTCCTTAACTCTCTCCTCTTTAGTGTAGCAATAGGTGTTATTTCTTATTTTAATACAAAATATAGGGAGAAATCAAATCGAATTTTTGATTATTTGATTAATATATTGCTTGTTCTGGCTATTTATGTTACCTTTTTGATAGAAATATATAATTATTGGGAGCTGAAAATCTTTATGCTTTCTGAAAATGTAGAATTTTATTCTGTATATGTTTATGATGGAATCTATAATATGGAAAGAATATGGATACTCATTTATACAATGAATTATCTGAGTGTATTCACGTGGATTTATTTACATTTTATTCGTAAGGAGACTATCGCATTTCACATAATGGCTTTCAATCTTTTACTGATAGTGCTTTTTATCACTCAGGGATTATATCTCCTCAGTGAACTCAGAGAGTTGTATCTCACAGAAGATGCTAATATAATGTATTTGATAATACGCTATATAGGTTTGTTCTCCTTGGCAAACTTGGTATGGAGTACCTATAAATTATTACAGAGTAATATTCTCAAGGTTAAGGATACAAAGTTACCAGAACTTGCGCTCCATACCCTTATCTTATGGGTGGCTAGTAGTGAATGGTTACACTGGACAGATTTATTTGGGTCATCTTCTAGTTATAAGTTAGGCTTAAGTATTCTCTGGGTAGGCTATGCAGTTATTATGCTTGTATTAGGAATTAAAGGACAGAAAAAGTATCTCAGAGTCAGTAGTATAGCGGTAATAGGTTTTACATTGTTAAAGTTGTTTTTCTATGATATAGCACACCTTAGCACAATCTCTAAAGTAGTGGTATTGGTAGTGTTAGGAATACTCTTGATGGTTTCCTCTTTCTTATATGTGAAGTATTCCAAGAGAATAGCTTCCTATGAGATAACAGAAGAAAAGGAACTTTTAGAAGAAAAAGAAACAAATGATTAAATTTCTATTTTTGTATGATTTTTTTTCGTATCTTTGCGCGGAAACTGTACAGACTCTTGATGGAGTCCAAATAGAAATAAAAATAAAGAATATTCATAAATAAAAATAATGGCACAAATAAAGGCGGCTGAGGTTTCAGCGATTCTTAAAAAGCAATTAGCAAACTTTGATGAGTCCGTATCTTTAGAAGAAGTAGGGACTGTATTGGAGGTAGGAGATGGGATTGCTCGTATTTTTGGTCTTACTAAGGTAGAAAATGGAGAGTTGGTTCACTTTGAATCTGGTCAGGAAGGATTGGTGTTGAATTTGGAAGAAGACCACGTAGGGGTAGTTCTTTTAGGTTCTTCTACTCAGATAAAAGAAGGAGATACAGTGAAGCGTACCAAAACCATTGCTTCTATCAAGGTAGGAGAAGGGATTGTAGGGCGTGTAATTAATACTTTAGGGGAACCTATTGATGGTAAAGGACCTATATTAGGAGAACTCTATGAGATGCCTTTTGAGCGTAAAGCTCCAGGGGTAATCTATCGCCAACCAGTGAATGAGCCTTTACAAACAGGAATTAAGGCTATTGATGCAATGATTCCTATTGGGCGCGGTCAGCGTGAGCTTGTAATCGGGGACAGACAAACAGGTAAGACTACCGTATGTATTGACACTATCCTCAACCAAAAAGAGTTCTACGATGCAGGTAATCCGGTCTATTGTATCTATGTGGCCATTGGTCAAAAAGCCTCTACTGTGGCAGGAATTGCAAAAACATTAGAAGATGCTGGAGCGCTTGCCTATACCACTATTGTAGCAGCTAATGCCTCTGACCCAGCTCCTATGCAGGTATATGCTCCTTTTGCAGGGGTAGCCATAGGGGAATACTTCCGTGATACAGGTCGCCCAGCGCTTATTATCTATGATGACCTTTCTAAGCAAGCGATGGCTTACCGTGAGGTATCTCTCTTGCTTCGTCGCCCACCTGGACGTGAAGCCTACCCTGGGGATGTATTCTACCTACACTCACGCCTCCTTGAGCGTGCTGCTAAAGTGATTAAGGATGACAATGTAGCTCGTAATATGAACGACCTACCAGACTCCATTAAGCATCTGGTAAAAGGAGGTGGTTCTCTTACCGCTTTACCAATTATTGAAACACAAGCAGGGGACGTTTCAGCTTATATCCCTACAAACGTAATTTCTATCACTGATGGACAGATATTCCTTGAGTCAGACCTCTTCAACTCAGGGGTTCGTCCTGCAATCAATGTAGGTATTTCTGTATCTCGTGTAGGAGGTTCTGCTCAGATCAAGTCTATGAAGAAGGTAGCAGGTACTCTTAAGCTTGACCAGGCACAGTTCCGTGAATTGGCTGCTTTTGCTAAGTTTGGTTCTGACCTTGATGCAGCTACTAGTAATGTGATTGAGAAAGGAAAGCGTAATGTAGAAATTCTTAAACAATCCTCTAACGATCCTTATAAAGTAGAAGATCAAGTAGCAATTATTTATGTAGGTTCTAAAAACCTGTTACGTCAAGTTCCTGTAGAGCGCGTACGTGAGTTTGAAAGGGATTTCCTTGATACACTTCGAGCAACTGAAGAGGATACATTATTACAACTTAAAGCAGGAAAAATTAATGATGAAATTACTGCTGTATTAGATAGAGTTGCCAAAGAAGTAGCTCAAAAATATGTAAAATAGAACATTATTAATGTTAGTAGATATTGCCTTACACTCTGTAAGGCAATATTTTTATAAAAAAGCACGATATGAGAACATTAGAAGAATTGATCAATAAAGAAGAGCCAGGCTGGGACTTGGTACAAGAATGGATGCAAGAGGCTACCAATCCCTACGAAGTATTACCTCGGGATGCTAAGCGAGCCGAAACAGAACTACTGAATGCACAAGTAACTACTCGCTCACCTATGGGAGCTATTATTTATGAGACAGGGGGTATTCTTATAGATGGTGGTTGGATACGTCTTTTAGGTTCAGGCTGTGAAAGATTGGATAGAGGGATGTTTCAGTGGAATAAAGGAAAAACTTTTGAGAACTATGGAGAGCCGCCTGCATTCCTCTTGGTAGCCGATGATATCTTAGGAGGACTTTTTGCTATCAATGGTGGTGCTTTTGGACAAAATGATTTAGGACAGATGTACTATTTAGCCCCTGATACACTCTCTTGGGAACCTATGAATTGCGGCTATTCTGAATTTGTTAGCTGGACACTGGGCGGAGATATACATATGTTTTATGAACCTTTCTATTGGGACGGATGGCAGGAAGAAGTTTCCAAACTTAATGGAAATCAGGTATTTTCTTTCTTTCCTTTCCTCTGGACAAAAGAAGGACAGCAGATAGAAGCTGTTAGCCGAAAGGTAGTTCCTATGGAGGAGAGTTATCACCTTACAATGGATATGCAGAGACAGCTCTTGGAGAAAGAATAGAGGTATGGAGGGATTCTCTAAGGATTTTTGGATATCGGTTGTATTACAGTTTGTATATGCCTATATTTGGTTTATTCTTCCTTTATTGGGACTTATATATTGGTGTAGGAAAAGAAAGAATTTTCTTAAAGGAAAACTTTCGCCAAGTGAGAAAGGAACAGAAGTTTTGCTTACTTCAGTCTTAAAAAACAGTTACAGGGAAGCATTAGGACTTCCTTTAGTAGAAATAACTACTGATACAGAGATTTTTACAGAAATGGGTAATGTAGTTAAGCAAGAGAAATTACAAAAAAAGGTATATGTGCTTAAGAATCAAATAATCAGTAGGTTGGTTTTCTATGAAAAAGTAGGATATGAAGAGGATATATTTCTTTTAGAGGACAAGGAAATGAGAATTGTTTTTGACCATACAGATAAGGAAGTGCTCTATATTTCAAAGGGAGAAGAAGAAATTACCTTTGAAGAATTTGTCTATCAGTATCAAAAACTAATAGGGAAAACTCTTTCATCAGCTCTGTTCTATGGACAGGTATTACAAGTTTGAAGTAGGAACACGTCTTGCAGATATATTATAAGGCGTGTTCCTATTTTAGTTTATTTATTATTGGTCATTAGCTCAATGAACTGATCAAAGAGGTAGCTGGCATCATGAGGACCTGGGGCTGCTTCAGGGTGATATTGTACACTGAATACAGGGCGGTTCTTGAGGCGAATTCCTGCTACTGTACCATCATTGAGGTGTAGATGGGTGATTTCTATATTAGGGTTCTTTTCTGCTAATTCCTTATCAACAGCAAAACCGTGGTTCTGGGAGGTAATCTCATCTTTGCCTGTAAGGAGGTTTTTTACAGGATGGTTGATTCCCCTATGCCCATTACGCATCTTATAGGTAGGTACTCCTTGGGAGAGGGCAATAAGCTGGTGGCCTAAGCAGATTCCAAAGATAGGCTTTCCACTTTCAATAAGTTTTTGGGTAAGAGCTATTACCTCAGTCAAAGGCTCAGGGTCGCCGGGACCATTAGAGAGGAAGAAGCCATCAGGAGCAAAAGCATTGAGTTCTTCAATAGTAGCTGTATGAGGGAACACCTTGATATAGGCACCACGAGCTGCCAAATTACGCAAAATATTGCGCTTGATTCCCAAGTCCAAGGCAGCTACACGATAGGGAGCATTTTCATCTCCTACAAAATAAGCTTCTTTGGTAGATACTTTAGGAGCCAAAGCCAATCCTTTCATAGAAGGCTGTGCTTTGAGTTGTGCTTTGAGTTGCTCTATATTATCCACATCAGTAGAGAGCACTGCATTCATACTTCCGTGATCACGAATATAAGAGACTAGAGCACGGGTATCTACCTCGCTTAAGATAAATAAGTTGTGTTTTTCTAGAAATTCTCCCAGAGAAGCATCACTAATGGGGCGGGATCCAAATTCGCTAAAATTACGACATACAAGCCCTGCAATCTTCACACCATCGGATTCATTTTCTTCAGAGAAAGCTCCGTAATTACCTATATGAACGGTAGCTGCTACCATAATTTGTCCATAATAGGAAGGATCAGTAAAAATTTCCTGATAACCTGTCATCCCTGTATTAAAGCAGATTTCTCCAAAAGCACTTCCTTCAGCTCCTACGGCTTTCCCATAGAAAATAGTGCCATCTTCTAAGAGAACTATAGCTGTTTTTCTTTGTGTATATTTCATTTATTCTATAAGATTAAATATCAAGTACCTTTTGTAGGTAAAAAAAGGACAGTTTTTAGGTACAAAGGTATGTAATATTTTTGGATTGTAAAAATAAAATTACTTTCTTTTTATTGTACTAATTCAATCTAAGATGTCATATTTATTTTAAGATAGGACAAAGTTTCTGTAACCATCATTATGCTTATTAAAGATGTTTCTACACTTCATCTTATAAGGTTTATTCTTGTAATTTCTTCTTTCTTAGGAAAGATACGAATCCTAATATAAGGACAAAAATTACCGCATAATATACAAAATTAGGAGTGATTACTTTCTCTCCACTAGCATAACTATGTAAGCCTGATAGATAGAAATTTACTCCAAAATAGGTCATCAGGATACTAGCAAAAGCCACTACACTAGCAAAATTGAATCCCCAAACTCCTCGTAAAGAAGGAACAATACGCATATGAATGACAAAGGCATAGACCATAATACTCACCAGAGCCCAAGTCTCCTTAGGATCCCAACCCCAGTAACGTCCCCAGCTCTCATTAGCCCATTGTGCTCCCAAGAAATTACCTATGGTAAGCATAATAAGCCCTACAGTCAAAGCTAGTTCATTGACGATAGTAAGTTCGTCCATCACTAGTTTGATTTTATCCTTATTCTTTTTAGTTGTGAAGATAATCAGGAATAGATTTATAACCCCCAGAATCATTCCTAAAGCAAAGGGTCCATAGCTTCCTACAATCACTGCCACGTGGAGCATTAACCAATAACTATTCAGTACAGGCTGAAGATTACCTATAGAGGGGTCAAGCCAATTCCAATGAGCTATCATTAGAATCATAGAGGTAACAAAGGCTGTAGAAGCAAGGCTTAAAGGAGAACGCCGAGCAAAACATAACCCAATTCCCATTGTAGCCCACGCCACATAAATCATACTTTCGTAGGCATCACTCCAAGGAGCGTGTCCTGAGATATACCATCGGAAAGCAAGACCTGTGGTATGCAGAACAAAGAGAAAGAACAGTAACCATGTGCAGAGTTTTGTAACGAAAGCTAAAGATTTTCTATCTTTAAATATTCTGATAATCAATATGATGAACATTAAGGAGCCTATATATAAATACCAGCTAAATAGGCTTTTGAATACATCATATTTATTATAAAGAATCTCAGCTTCAATTTTTTTCTCAGAAGGCATTACATTTTTGCCTATGGCTCCTTGGTATTCCTTTAAAAGATTTAGGACTTGGTCTGCTTGAGTATAGTCTCCTGTTTCTGTTGCATCCTTTAAGGAATACAAGTACCATCGGAAAGAATTTTTAATAAAACCTTCTTCCAATGTATCCTTAGCATAATGTGGGTTCTGATAGATGTCCATAGGAGCAATCCACTTGTTATTATTAAGGGTGTCCTTTAAGGGAAAAATACGTAACATACTTCCCGAAAGAGCACGTTCTAATAAATGGATTTTCATATCCACTTCTTTGAATTCTTTCTGGAATTGGTTAGGGTTATTGGTCGCATAGGCTTCTCTAAGATAAGGTTCTAGCTTGTTCTGGTAGTTCTCGTCCAAGAAGTCCAAAGCACGGATACGTTTCTTTCCCTTTTCTACTCCTAATATATTGTGTAGGCTATCATTATCTTTTTTTACATAGAAAAAATCTATATTATACCAAAGTTGCCGGTTTAGGAGCATTGATAGGAATACCTGATTGGCATCTAGACCTTTGTAAGTGTCGGCTTTGCTTACTTTTCGTAATAGTTCAGAAGCAAAAGTATTCACAGGTTTCATACGGCCATCTTCATCTTGAATCACCAAGTGTGCAAAGCGGTCAGCGTGAGCTTTATCTACAGTGTTGGCTTTCAAGAGAGAATCTATTTCCTTGGGAGAAAGTTCAAAGGAATTATGCTGAGCATATGCTCCTCCCCAGAAGAGTAATAAGGCAATGCTTAGAAGACCTTTACGCTTTTGTTGCAATTTCTTGAGCTTTTGGCTTAGCTGAACAAAACGTGTTTTTCCGAAGAACATACTGGCTATAAGTCCAATATATAGGAGGGTATAGCCTATATAGGTCAGTAGTGTTCCCCAATAGTCGTGATTGACAGATAGGATTGTTCCTTGTTCATCAGGATAAAAATTAGCCTGAAAGAAGCGATATCCCTTATAATTAAGAATATGATTCATATAGATATCGTGTTTGAAAGTTTCATCAGGAGCAGTTACAGTAACCTTACTCTTGAAAGATGAATAACTACGTTCAGTACCAGGGTATTTGTCAGCAATAAAATCATTGAGCTTGATCTTGAAAGGAAGTGGTGTGCGTATGGAACCATAATTTAGATGGAAAGTAAGCCCGCCTACCTCTACAGATGTAGGAGGATTAATCACATCTCGCCTACCTAATACGCCTATAACTTTGCTTTCTCCAGCAGAGGTAATTCGTAATATAACAGCACTTTCATCGGAAGGAGTTTTTCTTTCTGTAGGAATAGAGGATAGTTCCATTTTTCCTTTTGTAAGAGGCTCAGGAAGTACGAATTGCATTCCAGCAAGGTTGTAAAGCCTTCTGTAATGGAGTTCTTGAAGACTATCTTTGGCAACAGGATGAATCTTTTGGTCTGTCATCGTCATAGAACTTCCAATAAAGGGGCTATAAATATAGCTTCCCTCAGAGGTTATTTGTAAATTGATGGCTCCAGGAATAGGGTTATTCAAAGAGAAAAGCATACCGTGTAAGGTTTCGGTAGTTCCTGATTTGAGGTAATGAGTATGTCCTTGACTTCCTGCAGAACTCTCCACAATTTTTAGATAATCCTCACCTTGAGGGTCTTCTACGAAAGCTTCTTCAGCATTGGCAATGAATTTTTCAAGTTCTATACTGAAATCTTTCCCTTTGAAGTCTGAAATCCAGCTGTAGGAGTTGGAAGTAAATTCAGAGAAAAGAACTTTTGTCTGCTTAGCTCTGCGTAAGGGTTGTCCTTCATAGGTTCCATCTACTTGGGCAGTGATATAAGTGTGTTCGGAAGTGTAGAAGTCGGACTCTTCTCCCTCGCGCAGGGCGAGCTTACCTTCATCACTGATATAGCGGGTTATCCCAGCTCCCACAATAATGAATATCCAAGAGGCGTGTAGGATAAAAACTGCCCAGTTTTCTCGCTTTAGGAGGCGATATCGTCCAATATTCCCAATGAAATTCACTACAAAAAGAAACATAATCAGTTCGAACCACCAGGCGTTATAGATCCATATTTTGGCTGTATCGGTATTATACCAAGTTTCTATAAAAGTCCCCATACCAAGAGCGGCTCCATATACTAAAAAAAGCACAGCCATTAGGCGTGTGGAAATGAGGATTTGTGTGAGTTTTCTAAGCATTTTCTATATTTTTCCTAAGGGGCAAAAATACGAAAATAATGACAAATGGCAAATGAGAAATAACAAATAATTTAGTACCTTTGTGCGAAAGAATAGAAATATGAGAAAAACTATTTTCATACTTATCTATTATCTTTGTTGTATAGGGTGTACTTCTCAAAAAACAACTCTATCACAATACAAGGAAGAGATAATAACAAAGATTCCCAATGAATCCTCACTCAAAGGGCGAGTAAAGCACTATAAAGAGAGTAATTATGCCCCTATTTGGGAAAGATTATCTCCTCAAGATTCTACGTTCTCCCGATGGAGTGAGACGCCCTACTTTGTGATAGAATATTTTCTTGATCCTAAAGGAAATATATTAAAGGAGTATCGGCAGATAAAAGAGCCTTCAGATTCCTTATATGATATCTCAGAAAATCAATATTTATATGATGAAAAAGGAAAATTGATACAAAAAATATCTAAAGAAGGATATTTTCCTCAAATAAAAGATAATGAATATAAGTATATATATTATACAAACTACATTTATGATGATAAAAATAGACTGGTAGAGGAAGAAAAATGCCCTAAAGATTTATTGAATGGAGAAAAAATTATTTATACTTACGATAATCATAATAATATTATAGAAAAAATATCGTTTAATGATGAAAATAATCATTTCTATAGAGAAATATATGATTACGATACTGAAAATCGAAGAACAAATTATAGAAAGGAATATATAATAAATGGATATAAAGATAAAATAAAAGAAAATATATGGAAATATAATAAATCAGGTAATATTGATGAAGAATATGTATATGAATTAAGTTCAACACAATATGAAGAAGGAACACTTATATATAATAATGCTATAAGATATTACAAATATAATGACAAAGGAGAACTTATTGAGATAAGAGATAAATATCTTAATAGTGATAGCATAATAGCACAAGGAGCTACAGAAGGGCATACTTCTTATGTATATAATTCAAAAGGGAATCTTCTAAGCAAGACTGGTTTTATAGATGGAAGGCTTTCTTGGAGTGAATGTTATGATGAATGTCAGTACCTTGTAGGAGAAGTTTATGTCAGTCAAGAAGGAGAAATCTATAATAGACAACATTACTATCAGCAGGATTCACATCATAATCCTATAGAAAGAGTTATAATAAGTGATTTTCCTATAGAATTATACAGATATGAGATAGAATATTATAAGTAATAAATTTCTCATTTGTCGTTTGTCATTTGTCATTATTTTCGTATTTTTGCCCAAAAATAAAGAAAACTATGGAATTATACTACGCATTTTCAGTAATTATTGTATTAGCAGCTGTATTTTCTTATGTAAATGTAAGGTATGTAAAGCTCCCAATGACCATTGGAATTATGGTGATTGCGATGATGGTATCGGTAGGGATTCGTCTTTTTGGGGAGAGCATCTTTGCGGGACTTTCTCATAAGCTGGAGAGCCTTCTACAGGGGTTTGATTTTACAGAAATTCTGATGGGTGCGATGCTAAATTTCCTACTCTTTGCGGCGGCTTTGCATATTAATATATCTGATTTAAAGGAGTATAAAATTTCTATCTTTACTTATGCTACTGTAAGTGTAGTACTTTCTGCTTTTATTATTTCAGGCTTACTTTATTATATAGCTTATTGGATAGGGATTGAGATTCCTTATACATATTGTTTGCTTTTTGGTACACTGATTTCGCCTACAGATCCTATCGTAGTTTTGGGAGTTCTCAAGCAAGCCAATGTGCCTAAGCGTATAGAAACAAAGATTACCGGCGAGTCTCTCTTCAATGATGGAGTAGCCGTGGTGATGTTTGCCGTAGTACTTAAGTTGGCTACCGATACTTCTTTTGAGCCTTCGTTCAATGCGATTTTCAAGCTCTTTCTTTTGGAAGCAGGAGGAGGGATTTTCTTAGGAGTTCTTCTGGGATGGCTTGCCTCAGAAATGATGAAAAAGGCAGATGATTATCACGTAAGCGTATTGGTTACCCTTGCCGTGGTAATGGGAGGCTTCCTTATAGCCAAAGCTTCTCACGTATCCTCTCCGTTGGCAATGGTAATTGCAGGGCTTTTTGTAGGAAACATAGGTAAGAAAGCCAATAGTGAGGAGAATAGGGATTATCTAAGTAAGTTTTGGGCAATTGTAGATGAGATTTTGAATGCAATTCTCTTTCTTTTTATCGGGTTTGAGATGCTTCTGATAGATAATTTGGACAAACAGTTTCTTTTGGGAGGAATAGCAATCATTGTTTGCCTTATAGGTCGTGCTCTAGCTATCTATATTCCAGCCAAAACTATTCTGAGAAAGGTAAGTACTTATTCACGAGGTTCTCTCATCACAATGGTGTGGGGAGGCGTACGTGGGGGTGTTTCCATTGCCTTGGTGCTCTCTATTCCTCAAGATCAGGTAGGGTTTAAGGAAACGCTCCTACAGATAACCTATATTGTAGTGCTTTTCTCTATCTTAGTGCAGGGGCTTACAGTAGGAAAAGTGGCTAAAAATGCTCTTCATCGTGATGAAGTAATGATAAGGCTTAAGCGTATTAAGGCAGCTCAATTGCGTAAAGGAAAGGAATAATCTGTTTTTGGGAAGATGAATAGATCTAAAATATCATATTTCTGTTGTTTTTTCTGGATTCTATCCTTCGCTTATAGCCAATACAAGACAGATTGGAGTAGAGAAAGACTTCGTAAAGGTATCAAAACGCTTCGTGTAAAGGGGTATTCGGTACGTGAAAATGGCTCAATAGCACAAAAAGGGGCTATCATTGCTGATATGAATGTAGAAAAAACATTCAATTCACAGGGTAATCTTATCTTAGAAATCTATTTTGATGATAAAAATGCAGAGACACTTCGTTATGAGTATGTGTACAACGCACAAGGTGTCAAAAAATATAAGCTACACCTCAATCCCCAGCGAGAAAAAGTAGGACTTACTCTCTTTAACTGTAATGGTGAGGGGAGTATTACCAAGGAAGAGACATATGATGAGAATGGAGAATTGGAATATTCGGCTTTCTTTATCTATAATGATCAGGGACTTCCCTTGGAAAGCAACTTCCTTAGAGATGATTTCTCTGCTAAAATCAATTCTACTTATGATAGCAAAGGGCGACTTTTAGAACAAGAACAACATATAGTCGATAAGGGAGAGAATATTCTCAACAAAGCCAAGTACCGTTATAATGGTCACGGAGACTATGACCGTATCCTTTCTCTGCTCAATAAAAACTTTGTACAGAAGAATACTTTTCAATACAAATATGATAAAAATGGGAATTGGATAGGTCGTTTTGAATATCAGGATGGAAAACCAAAGACTATTGTTGAGAGACAGATAGAATATTTCTAATTTTTACACTTCTTAAGTCTTTTCTCTATTTGTTTTTGCTCTTCAACGTAAGGAATCTCCTTAGAAAGAGCTGTTTTGTACTGTTCTTTCGCCTCTTTATAGCATCTATTTGTCCAATAAGCCTCTCCCAATAAGTAATATCCTTTCCAATAATCAGGATTGAGAGCTGTTAAGGAGAGATAATCGTTCATTTGTATGGTGGATTTCTTTTGTAATTGCAGAATAAGTTGCTGTTCTAATTGCCGATATTGTTCGTAATCCTTATAGGCTTGTGTATGAACAAAGGGATCAGCGGGGATATTCTGCTGGGTTTGTGGATATACACTGTGTGAAGGATAGGAGGGTTCCTTGAAAATCTCCTTGAGGTCATAAGCAATATAGGCTCCTAACTGATAGGGAGCTGTGGATACCCAAGCAATACAATCCTCGGGAGAGAAAATTACACTGTGATGGGCTAAGAGTTGGTTAAGGGCTTTCTCATTCCCATAGCCCAAGGCTTTTCCATTAAGCCCTTGAGTATTACGTAAAATAGTTGCTATTTTCTCAGGAGAAAGAATATTTTCTTGGGTAAGTTCCTGTAACTTTTCATAACGATAGGTGGTATGGGTAAGCTCAATTTGCTTGAGGTTTTTCTTATCCTTACTATAGGCGGCACTTTGGAAGTGATTGGTACAGAGTAACAATCCATTATCTACTTCATATACACCGAATTTCTTAGGGGAAACTTCTATAAGGATAGCCTTACGCTCTTTGGCACTGCCTACCATAATGGATTCGGAAACAAATACACGTCGTTTTTTAGCAATGTTGATAGCTTCTTCGGTGGTGGAGGCAAACTGTAATATCTCCCTACACAAGAGTGAGATAGGAGTACGTGCCTTAAGGGGGATATTGGACTTCCCAGCATTGATAGTTACGGTAAGCCCTTCAGTATTCATCCCCGACATTACTCCAATCATCCCTCCCCAGCTGTATGACATAAAAGGATAACCCTCCGTAGGACGTACAAAACGAATGAGTTTTTCGGTAGCAAAATCATCAGAAAGGTAAAAGTCAAAGTTGCGCCCGATAAGAAGTTTCTCCTCTTGGGTATGCTTGCCCCAAGCAGCTAAGGAAGAACAGCCCACCAACATCAAGTCCTGTAGGGCGTGCCCTATATCGTGTGCAGAGTGTAGGTACAGACTGCGTTCGTACTTAGGCGCAATATAATCAAAAAGGCTATCGGCATAGCGGGATTGTCCATAAAGTTCGGCTCTATAGATAGGGGGGATATATCTATCAATATCTCGGTTGAACCATTTGAGGAATTTGAATAGAAAACGCTGTTTGCGTTCGGAAGGGACAAAATCTTTGAGCTTAGTAAATAACAGACTATCCTGTCGGTGATAGAGCCTTTGGGTAAGTGCTCCTGAGTTCATTCCCAGCTGTAAGGGATTTCCTGAGAGGTATAGCTCCCATATTCCTTGCTCGTTGCGGATAAGATAATTGTCCTTAAAGGAATATAAAGAATCACCCAGATGCTCTACCACAGGTATATGTATAGGATATGAAGAAACCTCTGGAGTAGATATCTTCTTATGAAATATACCACAAGAGCAGAGTAAGAGCAGGAATAAAAAGCAATAGTTTTTCATAAATATCGAGGTTAGCAATCAGCCTTAGGATGTAGTAGTAGGTGTGTATCTGAAGGGGAGAGGTAAGGAATTCCTAATCCTAAGCCTCGTAGAACAAATAATATACCTACTAAAATGACTACTATAGGCAACCATTGGTTAAGCCTTCTCCTTAGAGCGATTGGCAAAAAGTCCCCTAAAAGTACGAGTAAGAGCATCAGCGGAATAGTTCCCAGCCCAAAAGCAGTCATATATGCCATACTTCCCCACAAATTTCCCATAGCTAAGGCACCAAAGAGGGCGGTATAGACCAAGCCACAGGGGAGAAACCCATTGAGAAAACCTATAATGAAGGAGCTTGAGAGGGTCTTTTTCGTCAGTTGCTTCCCTAAAGCGTTCTTGAGAGAGGTAAAACCCTTGAGGAGAGGATTCTGTATGACCTTTATTGAGAGATGAAAGAGAGAGAAAATCCCCATACCAATCATAACAAGACCTGCAAAAATGGAAAATTCCTGCTGATATTGAGCTATAAAAAGCCCTTCTCCTATTCCTCCAAAGAGCAATCCTATCAGGGTATAGGAAAGGGTCTTACCCGTGAAATAAGCTCCTAACTGTAGGTAACGGAAGCCCTTATGTTGTCTTTGTAAAGGAAGCAGTAGTGCAATGGGTCCACACATCCCCACACAGTGTAAGCTACCAATAAAACCTAAGGTGAAAGCCAGTAGGTACATTTAGTAAATAACTTTATCGAACAAGCTCAAGTAATTTTTCCCCTCAAAGCCGTATTCCACACGGATATTCCAGCGTCCTTCTTTGAGCAAATTGTCAGGAATTACCAATGAACAGCCATCAAGAGCCGTGATAGGTAAGGTAAAATCCATCTTGCTATCTGAAGGGCGATAACAGGAAATTACCCCGATGACCTCCTTACCCGTTACTGAGGCAGGAAAGTCAAGACGAATTCCCTCCTTAACGCCAGGTGTATGGGTGAGCTCCACTTGCATTTGTGTTTCCAAGGTTTGTTTCTCTGTATCTATATCTTTCTGAAAGTCCAGTTCCTGAGCATAATAGTTTTCAGTAACCAGCTCGTGATCGTATTTTTTATCTACCAAAGTGATGACAAAAAAGTACATAATAAAGCCCATAAAAGCTAAAATAGCCAAAAGTATGCCTGTACCCCAAGTGAATTTCATAACTATCTTTTTTTGTGAGCAAATTTACTACAAAAAAAAGAATTGTAATCCATATTTCTATAGATTTTTTTGATAGTGATTTTCTTGGTTCTGAGAAATATTTAGTATCTTTTTCAAAAATAGGAACTATATAAGCAGATTCAACTCTTGATAAGTTTGTAGGTAGCTGGATAGATAAGCTCTACAAATCCTTGAGGATAGGATACTGATAAAAACTACTAAGTGTACAAAGATTTACTTTTAGATATTATAATTTAATACAATTTTGTTATACTGAGAGAAAAACTGATTTTTATGATAGCGGATATATTAGGGGTAGTATTGACCTACAAACAGTAAAGGAATAATTTTTTGAGGTTAAAAACTTTTGTAAGAAAGAAACTCAATTTTTCAGATATTTCTTTTAAATTCATTATTGAAGTATATACCTTTTTTAGGTTGCAAAGATACGACTTTTTAGAGAATTTGTCAAGTTAAAAAATAGGAGTTTATGAGTTAATTATTTGATAAGGATTCTTAAAGTATATAGTTTTAGTATAGAAGAAAAAATTTACTAATATAGTCTTTTATTTTATACTTAGTTGTGATTTATAAATTTACTCTATCAGAAGAGTGTAGAATAAATAAAGGCTGTCTTTTAGAAAACAGCCTTTTATTTAAAGGAATACAATAGAATTTAAAACTTATAAGTTACTGTAACATTTACATTACGAGGTGCTCCAGGGAAGGAACGTAGCTTATCATAGCCACCTACCCAATGAGTTTTGTTCAGTATATTGTTTAGGTTGGCTTGGAGCTGTATTTGTCGGATTTTGTAGTAAAGAACGGCATTCACGAGGCCATAACCAGGGTATATAGTGGTGTTGGCACGGCGTCCTACTTGTCCAAAACGTTCAGTAACAAAATTATATCCAACTCCAAAACCTAAGTGCTTAAAGAACCCATTTGTGATGATGTATTTTGTCCATATATTTCCTGAATGGCGAGGAGTAGACGGGCGTTGCATACCGAAGTCTTTCTCGTTATTTTGGGCAGTCTTGGTAATACGAGCATCTATATAAGCATAGCTGGCTAAGATATTCCAGTTGGGAGCAATTTCCCCAGCTAGGTCAAGCTCAAATCCATTAGATTCCTCTTCCCCGATTTGCATCTTGAGGTCAGGCTTACCAGGAACAGCGGGGGAGGCAGGGTATAGGGAGTTCTGCTGGATAATTCTGAAAACAGAGGCAGTGGCACTCAAGCGTTTGTTAAACCAATCGGTCTTGATACCGGTCTCAAAAAGTTCGCTATATACGGGGTCAAAAGGACCTCCATAGCGGTCAGGATCGGACTGGGTAGCAGCATCCTGAGGTTCAAAACCTTTCATCCAAGTGGAGTAGAAGTTGATGTTATCTGTGGCACTAATTACCAAACCTACACGAGGAATAAGAGCCTGTTGTTCAATGATTTTCTCATTGCTTTGTTTGTAGTTAAGGTAGTCTTTGAAAAACTCTTTACGAAGACCTAGAAGTAACTTTACCATACTGATTTCCAATTGTTCTTGTACATAGATACCGTGAGAGGTCTGCTGGGTGGGTATGGTTCTTCCTCCAGGTTCAAAAATGTATTTACTGATATCCTTCATAGCATTCCCTGTATGAGGATTGTTTAGGTCGAATACAGCAACGTTAGTACGAGGTTTTCCATTGTTGTCCAATAGATAGGTAAATCTCCTAGGGTTATAAGTGGTAGTGGTAGTACCATTGGCAAGGAGATAACCACCAGCCGTAAGTTGTGAAGCTCCAGGGAGTTGATTTATTTGGAAGTAATCATATCCTACCAAAAGGGTATGTTTTACAATACCAGTGTTAAAATTATAGTTGAAGTAGTTGTTAAAACTATTGTTGCGGAAGGTTCGTTGCCTAAGGAGTGCTTGCATCAGGATTTTAGTAGGATCCCCTGTGTTAATGTTATTCCCTTGTTGCATATAGTAGCTATTAGCCTGATTGTGTTCTTGAAGGTCTTCGCTATAGGAAGAGCTTAGGAAGGTACTATTGAAGGAAAGGTTATCGGTGAGTTTGTGGGTAAGTCCTAGAGAGATGTTCATTTGAGTTTCTCTAAGGAAATCATTGGTAGCACTGAGCGAACGGGTAATAGGGACTGAGTAGAGGTCGGCATCACCAAAAATAGTTTGTCCACGGTCTACTTTACCGTCTAAGCGGTAATAGGTTAGGTCTATATTGAATCGGGTTTTCTCATTAGGAATAAAAGAGAAAGAAGGTGCAATAGTGAGTGTATTACGTCCTTGCAGGTCTCGGTAACCATCAGTAGTCTCATAGCCAAGGTTGAGGCGATAGAGTAGGCTTTTGCTTTCGTTTAAGGGACCGGTGAAGTCAGCATAACTCTTGAGTGTCCCCCAGCTTCCAGTATTTACCGAAACGGTATGTTGGCGCTCCAAAAGAGGCTTTTTGGTTACTCGGTTGATGAGTCCTCCTGGAGAGGCATTGCCAAAGAGAGCAGCAACAGGTCCTTTGATAACCTCTACACGCTCTATATTAGCTAAAGAAGAGGCTGACCAAAGGCTCGTTTGGGCGCGCATTCCGTTGATTAGGTTTCCAGAACCACGATTTCCAGTGGTGCGGAAGCCTCGGATACTGAAGTCATTATAAGTGGTATATTGGCTTACTCCACTGACATTTTTCACTACATCATTCACTGTAGAAGCTCCTTGGTCGAGAATTACTTCTTTAGTTACATAGTTGATAGTTTGAGGAATATCTCGGATAGCGGTAGCTGTTTTGGTACCTGAGAAAGAAGAGGTATTTTTGTAGGAACTTTCCTTACGTCCTATAATCTCAACCTCCTGTAATACTTCAGCTTCTTCTTGTAAGGAAACATTCAGGTGTAGGTGAGTGCCTGAGGGGTTAGGCATTACCTCAATTTCTTTAGAAAGAGTTTGATAACCAATAGAACTAAAGATAAAAGTCTGTTTTCCTAATGGAATATGTTGCAGCCAGTAGAAACCTTTTTCATCAGTGGCGGCTCCCTTGAGACTACCCTTAAGGATAACACTGACTCCTAAAAGGGGTTCTCCATTCTCATCAGTAACTTTTCCTCTGAGATCAATGGTTTTTTTGTGCATACAAAAAGGGAAAGCATAAAAATATTAATCCCCAAAAGAATAGGTGTTTTTGCATATAAAGTCTATTAATACTAAATTTAAATAATAATTTTGGAGTGCAAAAATAGATTATTTTTCTCAACTGACAATGCTTGAAGTGTTAATTAATAATTATTAATTAACTTATTGTAATTATTTTCGTACCTTTGCAAGGCAGTAGAAGCATTAAAAAATGATAAAACCGAAGACAAGAGAGCAGATAGAAATAATGTATGAGAGTGCTCAGGTAGTTTCTCGTACCTTGGGGATGCTCGCCAAAGAAATAAAGCCAGGGGTAACCACTCTTTATCTTGATAAGCTAGCAGAGGAATATATTCGTTCGCAGGATGCAAAACCGGGTTTTTTAGGGCTTTATGGCTTTCCTAATACCCTTTGTATGAGTCCTAATGCCCAAGTGGTACACGGAATTCCTAATAATAAACCCTTGCAGGAAGGAGATATTATCTCCGTGGATTGTGGAGCCCTTAAGAACGGCTATTATGGAGATCACGCTTATACTTTTCCTGTAGGTGAGGTCAGTGAGGAGGTAGCTCAGCTCTTGAGAGTTACCAAGGAATCTCTATATATAGGCATACGAGAATTCAAGCAAGGCAATAGAGTAGAGGATGTTGGCTATGCCATACAGAGCTATTGTGAGAGCTATGGTTATGGTGTTGTACGTGAATTGGTAGGACACGGAGTAGGTACCAAAATGCACGAAGACCCCGAGATGCCGAATTATGGAAAAAGAGGTCGAGGTAAGAAGTTTGTCGAAGGAATGGTGGTGGCTATTGAACCAATGATTAATATGGGCACGAAAAATATTAATCAGCTCCGTGATGGCTGGACAATTCTTACCCGAGATGGGAAGCCCTCAGCACATTTTGAGCACGATGTAGCCCTCATAGATGGTAAGCCAAGGCTTCTTTCTACCTTCAAATATATCTATGAAGCTTTGGGAATAGAATCTAACGAAGAAGAGGAATTTTTGTATAAGTAATGCAGCTGATAAAAACAGTTCTTAATGCCTTTCCCCGTCCTTGGCTTATCCGTGCTAGCTATTGGGTGCGTCCTCTCTTAGTCTATTATTATAAAGGGAATGCTTATACTGATCCTATTGATGGGCGTAGCTTTCGTACATTTTTACCCTATGGATATGGGAAAGTACGGGAAAATGTGCTTTCACCTTCTACTTTATCCTTGGAGAGGCATCGCCTCTTATGGCTTTATCTGCAGAGAAAGACAGATTTTTTTAAGGCATCTTTGCGAGTGCTACATATAGCTCCAGAGCAGGCTTTTTATAGAAAATTTAAAGAACAGACAAATCTACAATATATTACCTCAGACTTATATTCTCCTTTAGCAGATGTAAAGGCGGATATTTGTGATTTGCCTTTTGAGGACGAGCAGTTTGATGTTATTTTCTGTAATCACGTGCTGGAACACATTCCAGATGATACTCAAGCGATGCGAGAACTCTATAGGGTACTTAGCAAAGGAGGCTGGGGAATCTTTCAGGTGCCTCAAGAGCTAGAACGGGCAGAAACTTTCTCGGATGATACTATTACAGATCCTAAAGAACGGGCTCGTATCTTTGGACAATATGACCACGTGCGCATCTATGGGAAGGATTATTTTGATAAACTTCGTTCTATAGGTTTTGAGGTAATCCCAACTCCTTGTAGGGAAATAGCCTCTGAAGAGGAAATAAAAAAATATCGATTGGTAGCAGAAGAAATACTCCCTATTGTAAGGAAATAGCACCTTAGCAATAGGGAGGTTTATCAAAACTATAACAAAAACAACTTCTTAACTTATAGGAAGAAAACAATCAGTAATTGAGCTACCATAATACGCATAAAGGTAGTTAGAGGATATACACTTGCATAGGTAAGGGCAGGCACATCTGAACCTGTGATATCATTGGCAAAGGCAAGTGCAGGAGGGTCTGTAGAGGCACCTGATAGAAGCCCACAAGTCTCCAAATAATTGAGTTTTCCTTGAGAACGAGAGATAAAAGCTGTAACTAATAAAGGAACCAGCGTAATAATAGCTCCAAGTCCCATCCAGAGAAGCCCATCTCCTTCAGTAATGGTTCGGATAAAATTCTTTCCAGCATCTAAGCCTACACTGGCTAAAAAGAGTACTATTCCTATTTCACGAATCATTAGGTTAGCACTCTGTGATACATAATGGGTTACTGAAAAGCGCCCTCCATAACGGCTGATAAGAATTGCCACAATCAGAGGACCTCCAGCAAGACCTAATTTTACAGGAACAGGAATACCAGGTATATGGAAAGGAATGCTTCCTACTAAAACCCCCAAGGTAATTCCTAGGAAAAGTTCTGCAATGTGAGGGGTACTGAGTCGTTTTTTGGAATTACCAAACTCTTTAGTAGCCTCTTTAATATGTTCCTCATTTCCAACGACAGTGATAGTATCTCCAAATTGAAGCTTTGTATCGGCAGTGGGGATAAATTCAATTCCAGCCCTATATACACGAGTAACTGTAACTCCAAAACGCCCATAGATGTTCATCTCGGATAGTTTCTTAGTGTAAGCTTCTTTTTGAGTTACATTGATACGACGGGAGATAAATTTTTTCTCCCTAGTAGCTTCAGGGAAATATTCTTCAGTTCGGACTTCAGCTCCTATAAGGTTACTGAGTTTTTCACTATGTTGCTTATCTACTACAAAAAGAATAATATCATCTTTTTCTAGAATTATATGTTCATTAGCGAGTATAACTTCTTCGTTTTTAAAGATTCTAGAGCAAATAAAATCAAAATCCAAAGTCTGATGAATAGTATTCACTTTCTTACCGAAAAGAGCTGGATTTTCAAGCTTAAAGGCTATACGTACAATAGAAGAGTGTTCTCCACGGTGCTTGAAGCTATGTAGGCGTTTTTCGGCTTCAATGTTAATCTTCAGAAAAGCTTTCATAACTAGCATAACAATGATGATTCCTAACACTCCGAAAGGATAAGCAACGGCGTATCCTGTGGAGAGTATGGCATCGGTACCTTCTAGAGTGGTCAAATCATTTAGGGTAGCTTGAGCGGCTCCTAACCCAGGTGTATTGGTAACAGCTCCAGACATAATCCCAACCATTGTTGCCATATCAATCCCTGTGAGGTAGTGGATACTAATAACAGTAAGCACACATAGAACTACTGAGAGTATAGCCAAAGCATTGAGCTTAATTCCTTCTCTTTGAAAAGAGGCAAAAAAACCAGGACCTACTTGCAAACCGATTGTATAGACAAAGAGAATCAGCCCGAATTCTTTTACAAAGTGTTGTACGTGTCCATTTACTGTAAAGCCAAAATGAGAGGCTGTTATTCCTGCAAAAAGAACACAGGCAATTCCAAAAGATACACCGAAAATACGTATCTTTCCGAGAGCTACTCCTATGGCAATGACAATGCTGTAAATGATTACAGTATAAGCTACACTCTCGTGATCATTCATTAACTTCAGAAACCAGTCCATAAACTATAATTCTTAATTGTAAATTATTAATTATTAATGAGTTGTCAGTTTGTAAGTAAATATTTCTTTTTAAATAATAATTATTCTTCTTTTTCTTTAGAAAGAAATCCTTTTTCTAGAGAGCTGGCATCTAGTGCGTTAGCAACAAGTTCTTGGTTTTCCTTACGTTTTCTATAGATATCAACTGCCATATATACAGCCTCTCTGAAAGAACTTTCGTCAGCAATTCCTTTGCCTGCAATCCCATAGGCGGTTCCGTGATCTGGAGAAGTACGTACCTTGGAGAGTCCTGCAGTGAAGTTTACGCCTTTTCCAAAAGACATTATCTTGAATGGAATCAGTCCTTGGTCGTGATAAGGAGCTATAACTCCATCAAAATGCTTATAATCAGCTACAAAGAAGCTATCAGCACTATAAGTGCCAAAGACTAAAATTCCCTCTTTGTAGAGTTTTTCAATTACAGGATGAATAATTTTTGCTTCTTCATTCCCAATTACACCTTGGTCTCCACAGTGAGGATTGAGTCCTAATACAGCTATTTTAGGGCGAATAATGCCGAAATCCATACGCAGAGAAGCTTCCATTAGGCGTATTTTCTTTTCTACAAGTTCAGGAGTAAGGCTTTTGGCAACCTCCTTTAAAGGGAGATGGTCGGTAAGTAAGCCTACACGCACTTCATCAGAAACCATAAACATAAGGCTTTCCCCTTCTAGTTCTTGAGCTAGATAGTCCGTATGTCCTGGAAAGTGAAAGTTTTCAGATTGGATATTCTTTTTATCAATAGGAGCCGTAACAAGTACATCTACAAAGTTCTCTTTCAGAGCACCAACGGCAGCTGTAAGGGATTCCAAGGCACACTTGCCACTCTCTGGTGTGGGAGTTCCCAGCTGTATTGTAGGAAGTTCTTTCCATATATTCATTACATTGATTTTGTGATCAATGATAGCACTCAGCTGAACAATACCATTATAGGAGAATTCTAAGTTAAGCTGTTTTTTAATAAAAGCAACTACTTTATTAGAGGCAAAGAGTACAGGGGTACAGAATTCGAGCATTCTCTCATCGGCAAAAGTCTTCAGAATTACTTCTAAACCTACTCCATTGAGGTCTCCTACTGAAATCCCTATACGAATATTTGTTTTTTCGGTCATTTTTTATTTAATTTGCATCGCATTTCAGTGCGTGCGATTGGAGGTGCAAAAATACATAAATTTATTGAATAATGTTCACAGGAATTGTTGAAAAAATTGGTCGTGTGGCAAAAATTTCTTCCCAAGAGAAGAACTGTCACTTTTTTATAGAAAGTGAGCTTGCCTCTGAGCTTAAGATAGACCAGAGTGTGGCACACAATGGGGTATGCCTTACTGTAGTAGGTATTGAAAATAATATATATGAAGTGGTTGCTATAGATGAAACCCTCCAAAAGACCGCCTTAGGTACTTGGCAGGTAGGGGATAAGGTCAATCTGGAACGCGCTATGAAGCTCGGTGACCGTTTGGATGGGCATATTGTACAAGGGCACGTGGATCAAACGGGCATTTGCCATTCGATAGAAGATGCTCAGGGAAGCCGTATTTTTACTTTTCATTATGATTCTTCTTTAGGGAATATGACCATCGAAAAAGGCTCTATCACTGTCAATGGGGTGAGCCTTACGGTAGTAAATTCTCAAAAAGGAGCCTTTTCAGTGGCTATAATTCCTTATACTTATGAGCATACTTGTTTCCATACTCTTAAGGTGGGAGATAAGGTCAATTTGGAATTTGACGTTATAGGTAAGTATGTCTTGGCTAAGGTAAATGCATTGGAAATCAGGGGCTAAGAACTATGAAAAGAAAGCTTACACTGTTTTTTCTTTTATTTTCATTGACAGCTGTTGCACAGGAGGGCTTCTATGTAGGGTTAGGAATAGGAGCAGGGCTTCCTTTGGGAGAAAACCGGACAACAGGGGTGATGATTACTCCTATTTCGCTTTTACTTCAGGATAAAGGAATTGAGAATAGCCTTACAATCTTAGCTGGATTTCAGATAGCTACCAAAAACAAATATCCAGCTCTCTATCAGCGACCTACAGGTACTTATAAGCTCCCTCCTAGGGAATTCACTCCTGTGCCTGAGTATGAATATTTTACTTCTAACAAGAATGCTCTTTCAGGAGGATATGTACTTTTGGAATATGAAAGATACCTCTTAGGAGCTGATGATTACCAGTTAGGAGCTTTGCTTTCTTTGGGTATTGGTAATGTTACCTTCTCTCCCAAAGATGATTTTCTAAAGGATAGAAAGGATATAGATAAAAATCAGAAAAATCAAGCAATTTTAGCTATAGGACTGCAGAATACTTTCTATTTTAATAGAGGAATGGCTCAGTTAAGCCTTCAGTATGGGTTACAAAACCCAATAATTGAGAATAAAACACCTTCTTTAAGAGGAAATTACCTTATTTTGCGATTATCTTTCTCAAGTTTATGGTTTAATTCACTTTTGATGGAGGATATAGAGGAACTATTTTAGAAATAATGTAAAAATAAAAAATAATGACAAATCAAATTCCCCGAGACTGGAACGTCTACCGAAGCTGGCTTAATGACGATCCTGTCGTATTCCGATTGAACTTAGCCCTTGATAAAGTAGCTCCCATAGAGGGCTTCTCCTACTGTGTCAGGATTACAGTAGAACTAAAAAATCCTGATGAACGAGGTTTCTCCACCGATGAGGAACGTCCTACCATTTATGCTATAGAGGACAAAATATTCCGTCCCTTAGAGTCCGATAAGGATATATTGGTAGCGGTGCTTACTGCGCGGGGTGAAGTTACTTGGTATTTTTATTCACAAGCACCTGAGCACCTGCAAGAGCGATTGAGTGCCGGCTGGGATAGCGAGTTTGGTTACTCCTATCAGGTAGAGTCTTCTGAGGATAAGCAATGGAATTTCTTCTTGAAGGGTTTGTATCCTAATATTTATGAAAAGCAGACCATCTATAATCGTGAGATTCTTTCCGCTTGTGAGAAACACGGCGACCAAGTAGAGGTGCCACGCCCTATAGAGCATTGGCTCTATTTTGATACAGAACAGGATATGCTCAACGCTATAGAAAAAGCAGCTGCTTTAGGCTTTACTGTGTATAGTAGTAAAAAAGTAGTACCAGAAGAGGGCAAGGAGCAGCAAGAAGATTTGGGCTATTGTCTTATTCTCTCCAAGGAAAATACGCCAGTCCAAATAGATGGAGATACTTGGGACTTGATAGATATCGCCTTAGATACCCATGGTGGTTATGATGGCTGGGAAACCATTTTAGTAAAAGAAAAATCAAATTAATTATACCAAATCAAATGAAAAAGATTATTTATATTCTGGTAGCATCATTGCTTGTAAGTTGTAATTTTTTCAAATCTTCTTCTTCTGAAATGACAGAAGAGCCTCCTATCATAACAGAAGATGAAGCAACACAAGAGAATACAGAAGATGATTATATCCCTAATATTCCTGATGGAGTGAAAGATATTGCTTTCAAAAGAGAGAAAGGAGAGGCGATTCTTATAGGAGAAATGATAGCTACATATGACAAAAAAGGAAAATTTCTAGAATATCGTACAGATATTGATAGAAAATTTGTAACTATCAAAGCTATTTCGGAGCTTATGTACAATGAAACCGAGGATTTCTGTGAAGAATATTACTTTGTAAAGGCAGAATTGGCTAATGGAGAACCCCTTATTTTGGATGGAAGGCGAGTCTATAAGCTCCAAGAGAAGCCTTTTGAAAAGGTTTTCGATCCTTCACAGGCAATTCGGATTTATCGGACAGAATATTATGGACAACCTATCTTTACAGATGAGCTTACAGGCTGTGGCTCTCCTTTTGACCCTGTAGTATTGGTCTCCATAGATGGCTTCAAGGGCTTGGTTACTTTGGAGAAAAATGAAATCGCTCATCAGGTATTTAATGATCATTCTTCAAGGGGAAAAGTAGATTTTTTAGAATTTTGTAATGACGAGGGTTGCGGAGAGAAAGTACTTAATGCAGAACTAACTTCAGATGGAATCGTGCTTAAAGTTCATAGGGAATTCCAAGAAGGCTATACTAATTATAAAATACTTTTGACCAAAGAAGAACAAGGGTATAAGGCTACTTACTTGGACTACCCAGAGCCTTCCTATGAAGATTAAAAATTTAAGGAATAAAAGTATATCCTAATCAATGCATCAAGATACTAAACAAAAAAAGCTCCAGCAGCATAAGAACCTTGCCTTAGGACTTTTATTGCTGATGTTAGTGCTCTATATAACAGCGGTTATTTGCCAGCGTAAAGTACCTCAGTGGAGTTGGGTGGGCTATCTGAAGGCTTTTTCAGAGGCGGCTATGGTGGGAGCCTTGGCGGACTGGTTTGCCGTGGTAGCCCTCTTTCGTAAGCCTTTAGGGCTGGATATCCCACATACCAACCTCATTGAGGCGAAAAAGAATGATATAGGAGAGAATTTAGGGTCATTTGTAGTGGAAAATTTCCTAAAATCTCAACAAGTACGACCTTATATTACCAAAATTAAGCCTTCTTCTTTTCTTTTGGAATGGTTTTATAAAGAAAATATGCTTATTCAACTAACAAATTTTCTTCAGAACTACCCTTTACACACCAAAGTAAGTACATTTCTGATAGGATTTCTCAAGGAACACAAGCACGAGAGCTTACTTTCAGATACTCTTCAAAAGGTGGCTACTTATCTTGATACACATCGGGATACTTTAGAACGAGAAATAGACAATCAGTTTCCTATGCTTGTTCCCACTTTTATACGAGAATCTATAGCTGAAAAAGTAACTGAGGGACTCTATCAGTATGTACTAAAAATAGCAAAGGAGCCTTCTCATCCTATCCGGACAGAGATTACTCAGGAGCTTTACCATTTTGCCCAAAAACTTGATACGCCTTATTGGCAGGAACAATTAGCTTCTTTCTTGCAAAAAGGTATTGCTCACCTGAGGGATGAGCTACAAAAAAATACCACTCTACAAGCACAGATAGACAGTTGGGTGCAAAAAACAGCCTATCAGTTCGTCCTAAGGAACAAAAGTGAAGTAGGCAACCTTATCACCACTACAGTAAGCAATTGGGAAGGCAAGGCACTCAGTGAGAAGTTAGAGCTGGAGGTCGGAAAAGATCTTCAGTTTATCCGTGTCAATGGCACCTTAGTAGGAGGCTTAGTAGGTCTTATTATTTACTTTATTACACAACTTTTCTAAAAGCTAATTTTTCACTATCTTTGCCCCTTGAAAAGAGCCTTATATGAATTTTGAACTATTAAAAACAGATACTCTTACTAAAGCCCGTGCTGGACGTATTACCACTGACCACGGAATAATAGAAACTCCTATCTTTATGCCTGTAGGGACGGTGGCTTCTGTTAAGGGAGTGCAACAGCGAGAACTTACAGAAGATATTAATGCAGATATTATTCTTGGAAATACCTATCACCTCTACTTGCGCCCCACTACGGCTATTCTGGAGCAGGCAGGAGGTTTGCATAAGTTTATGCACTGGGACAGAAATATTCTCACCGATAGTGGAGGATATCAGGTATATTCCTTCTCCAGTACCCGAAAAATAAAGGAAGAAGGAGTCAAGTTCAAAAGCCACATTGATGGTTCTTATCATTTCTTCTCCCCAGAGAAATCTATGGAAATTCAGCGCAGCATAGGGGCTGATATTATTATGGCTTTCGACGAATGTACGCCTTATCCTTGTGAATATGGTTACGCCAGCCGATCTATGCAGATGACTCACCGCTGGCTGGATCGTTGCATTAATTATTTGCAAGAAAATGCTCCTAAGTATGGCTACAGTCAGTCTTTGTTCCCAATCGTTCAGGGGTCTGTATATCCAGACTTGCGTAAAATCTCTGCCGAGTATATTGCTTCCAAAGGAGCCGATGGGAATGCCATCGGGGGACTTTCTGTAGGAGAACCCGCCGAAAAAATGTATGAAATCACTGAGATTGTCTGCGATATCCTTCCTGAAGATAAACCCCGCTACTTGATGGGTGTAGGAACACCTATTAATATATTAGAGAATATCGCCTTGGGCGTGGATATGTTTGACTGTGTGATGCCGACCCGCAATGCGCGTAATGGAATGCTTTTTACCGCTCACGGAACTATTAATATCAAGAACAAAAAATGGGAAAATGATTTCTCTCCAATTGATGAAAACGGCTATACTTTCGTAGATACTTATTATACCAAAGCCTATCTACGCCATCTTTTTGCCGCAGAGGAGTTCTTAGGAAAGCAGATTGCTACCTTACATAATTTAGGCTTTTATCTCTGGCTGGTACGTCAGGCAAGAAAACATATTCTGCAAGGCGACTTTCCTGAGTGGAAAAAACAAATGGTTAGCCAAATGAATAACCGTTTGTAGTGTAAATTTTATAGGAAAATGAAAATAATTGACCGATACATACTTAAGCGTTATTTCCTGACGTACTCTGCACTCTTTCTGATGTTCATTCCTATCGGAATTTTGGTAGATTTTGCAGAAAAGAACCAAAAAATGACCGATAATCACGCTCCTACAGAGGCAATAATTAAGTATTATGCTAATTTTGTTGTGCATTTTGCCAATATCCTCTTTCCTATCTTCCTTTTTCTTTCTGTGATTTGGTTTACCTCCAAGTTGGCAGAAAAAACAGAGATTGTAGCAATGCTCAGCTCAGGAATCTCTTACAATCGCTTCCTGCGACCGTATTTCTATGGGGCGACTATACTTTCGGCTTTCGTATTGGTAATGGGAATGTTTGTAGTGCCTTATTCTAGTGGGGTGTATAATGAATTCTATGGCACTTATCTTTCTAAAGGACTTTATTCCACAGGAACCCAGTTATATAATCAGGTCAATAAGAATGAATATATTTATGTCAGTAGCTTTAATTCTGATGAAAATCAAGGTTGGGATTTTGTATTAGAACGTTTTAATGGACTTACAATGACTGACAAAATTACGGCTAGTAGTATTAAATGGGTTGAGAATGATAGTGTAAAAACATATCAACTTTATAACTATACGCATCGCAAAGTAGGAGAGCTGGATGATATTTATGAAAAAGTATATCAGAAAGATACTTTGCTGAATTTCAAAACAACGGACTTGTTACCGATAGAGTACGCTGCCGAGACTAAAAATTTCTTTGAGCTAAACAAGTTCATCGCAGAAGAACGCCAAAAAGGTTCCCCTAATATCCGTATTTATGAATTGGTATATTATCGTCGTTGGGCATCTATCTTCAACGTATTTATATTGACAATTATTGGTGTAGCAGTTTCTTCTGTTAAAAAAAGAGGAGGAATGGGAGTGAATCTGGCTTTTGGAGTACTTATTGGGTTCTCGTACGTCTTCTTCGAACGTATATTCGGAATTATGGCAGAAAAATCAGGAATCACACCTCTAATGGCTGTAATTATCCCTAATGCTATGTTTGCCCTATTAGCTGTCTATATGATACGAAAATCAAGGAGGTAGGTTATGAAAAATTATGTATTATTTCTCATAAGTATCTTATGTACTTCGTGCTTGGTTTCACGAATGGCAAGACCCATTATCACAGGGCGAGTATTGGATTACCAAGGAAATCCTATAGAAAAGTGTCAAGTAGGAGAGGTCTTTACTGATAAGAAAGGATATTTTAAACTTCCAGAGAAAAGGTATCACGAATTTACCTTTATTGGATTTGAAGCGCCGCCAGTCTATATAAGTGAAGAGGTTAAAAAGGAAGGTTACGAGCCTGATGCCATTGTTATGATGAGTCGTTATGGGGGAGGAAATCGCAGGGGAACTGTTTGGCTTGCAAATGATATTTATCTAAGGCGTATAGGAGAAAAAATAACCTTAAAAGAAGTATTAGACAATACAGAGAGAGAAGTCATATATACAAAAGAGGGGCAGCTTATAGGTTTTCTTTGTACAGATACAAGAGATATTCCTGCTACACTCAGGGTAAATGATAGGTGGAAAATGTTTGATAGTATAAAAAAAGCAGTATATTATCAGCAGCAGAGAGCATACTATGTGGCAACCAAGATGCTTTTTGATAAAGGAGAATTGTGTTTTTCAGAATATCTCAATGACGAAATGACCAGAGATACGACCTATTATGGAAGATATAAATTCCTTTCGGATAGTATTGTGCAGATAGAAATGAATCACCCTGAGATAAAAGGAAAATATCGTTCAGAGGATTTTGATAAATATTTTTTTAGTCTCAAAGCAATAGAATAAAAGAACATAATGTATAAATATATAAAAAATGAATTTATTACAAGGAAAGACCGCGATTGTTACTGGTGGTAGCCGTGGTATAGGAGCTGGTATCGTAAAAGCCTTTGCAGAACAAGGCGCCAATGTAGCTTTTACCTTTAGTGGAACACTTCCTCAAGAAGCCGAAACCGAAATAAAAAATCTTAATAACAAAGGAGTTAAAGTTATTGCCTATAAGAGTGATGCTTCTGATTTTACAGCTTGCGAAGAGTTAATAAATAAGGTTTTAGAAGATTTTGGAGCAATTGATATATTGGTGAACAATGCAGGAATTACCAAAGATAATTTGCTAATGCGTATGAGTGAGGTAGATTTCGATAAAGTCATCGCTGTGAACCTTAAATCTATTTTTAATATGACCAAAGCTGTACAGAAGGTATTCCTCAAGCAACGCAATGGTAACATTATCAATATGAGCAGTGTAGTAGGGGTACAAGGTAATGCAGGTCAAGCCAATTATGCAGCTTCTAAGGCAGGTATCTTGGGCTTTACCAAGTCCGTAGCCTTAGAATTAGGCTCTCGTAATATTCGTTGCAATGCCATTGCTCCTGGCTTTATAGAGACAGAAATGACAGCCAAGCTCGCCCCAGAGGTAGTACAAGGATGGCGTGATGCCATTCCTCTTAAACGTGGAGGAACTGTTGAAGATATAGCCAATGCCTGTGTATTCTTAGCCTCCCAGATGAGTTCTTATATTACAGGGCAAGTACTTCGTATAGATGGAGGAATGATAACTGCTTAAAAAACAAGCAAAAATAAGCTAGTGAGAGACGGGAAACTCTTACTAGCTTAAGATATTTTAACTATTATTGTTAATAACTTTGTTTTGACAATCGCAAAAATCGCCGTACTTTTACCCTCTGAAAAAAGAATAAGATATTATGGGTAAAATCATAGCAATCGCCAATCAGAAAGGAGGGGTAGGGAAGACTACTTCATCTATTAATCTAGCGGCAGCCTTAGGGGTTTTAGAGAAGAAAGTACTCTTGATAGATGCCGATCCTCAAGCCAATGCTACCTCTGGTTTAGGAATAGAGGTAGAAGGAGTAGAGCGGGGAACATATGATGTGTTGGAGCATTCGGCTACTGCAGAAAGCACCATACTTACCACTAGTTCGCCTAATCTGGATCTCATTGCAGCACATATTGATTTGGTGGCTATTGAAATAGAATTAGTCGATAAGCCACGTAGGGAATATATGCTTAAGGAGGCACTAGCTCCTATTAAAGATCGTTATGACTACATCATCATAGATTGTGCTCCTTCTTTGGGGCTTCTTACCTTGAATGCACTTACTGCAGCCGATTCGGTTATTATTCCTATTCAATGTGAATACTTTGCCTTGGAAGGTTTGGGAAAGCTACTTAATACTATTAAGAGTGTACAAAAAATCCATAATCCAGCATTGGATGTTGAGGGACTTTTACTCACAATGTATGATGCTCGCTTACGTCTTTCTAACCAAGTAGTAGAAGAGGTACAAAAGCACTTTAGCGAAATGGTTTTTGAGACAATCATACAACGTAACATTCGCCTAAGTGAGGCGCCCAGCTTTGGGGAAACCATTATTAGCTATGATGCAGCTAGTAAAGGAGCTGCTAACTATATTAGTTTAGCAGAAGAGATTATTAAGAAAAATACTCAGTTATAGAAGAGAATGGGAAAGTTAAATAAAGGACAACGATTAGGACGTGGGCTTGGAGCCTTACTTCCCTCAGAAGACATACAATCTGCTACAGATACCAATGCCGATAAGCTTATAGGGAATGTACTAGAACTCCCTTTAGACCAAATAACAGAGAATCCTTATCAACCTCGTACCGTTTTCAATGAAGAGGCTCTCAATGAATTGGCTTCTTCTATTAAAGAATTGGGAGTGATTCAGCCAATTACCGTAAGAAAAGTAGATACTCAGAAATACGAACTTATATCGGGAGAACGCCGTTGGCGTGCTTCTAAAATAGCTGGGCTTACCACTATACCTGCCTTTATTCGTATAGCTAATGATGAAGAATCCTTGATGATGGCTCTTGTGGAGAATATCCAGCGTCAGGATCTAGATCCTATTGAAGTGGCTTTGAGTTATAACAGAATGATAGAGGAGCTTAACCTTACCCAAGAACAGATGAGCGAGAGGGTAGGGAAGAAGCGTTCTACAATTACGAACTATCTCAGACTCCTGAAGTTAGATCCTATTATTCAGACAGGAATACGAGATGGTTTTATTTCTATGGGACACGGACGTGCTTTGATAAATATAGAGGAGAGAGAAGAACAGTTGGAGGTGTATAATCGGATTATTGCTCAGGATCTCTCTGTACGTGATACAGAACAAGCGGTACAGCAACTTAAGAACCCTCAAAAGGTGGCTGTAATTACTCCCAAACAGGAAAAAGAAGATACTTTTTCTTCAGAACTTCCCCCTTATATAAAGGAAAACATAGAAGGATTACGGGAACGATTAGGAAAAGGAGTTGTGGTCAAAGTAGATAAAACAGGTAAGGGAAAGCTTGAAATTCCTTTTAAAACGGAAGAAGAATTCAATCGCATACAAAAAATATTATACGGTGAGGCTTAAGGTTTGGATATTGGTGATAGAGTGTTTCTTTGGGGTGAAACTACTAGCGCAAAGTGATTCCTTATCTGTAAAGGTTAAGGATACATTGCCTCAGACCGTTCAGGTGAAAAAAACTTGGAATACAGATCCACTTTCTCCTGCACGAGCGGCATTCTATTCAGCTATTCTTCCTGGATTAGGACAAGCTTATAATAAGAGTTATTGGAAAATTCCTATTGTGTATCTAGCAATAGGAATTCCTACATATTTGTATGTGGTAAATGACAAAGAATTAGATCGTTATCGTACAGCTTATAAAAGGCGCTTAGACGGCTTAACAGATGATGAATTCTATGCAGGACGTACCGATGGGAATCCTCGCTTGAGTACCGATGCCCTTCGTAGAGCTCAAGATACTTATCGCAGAAATAAAGAAATGGCTATGTTGTTTGCTATAGGATTCTATGCCTTGAATATTATAGAAGCAAATGTGGATGCTCATTTAAAGCAGTTTAATGTTAATGAAAATCTTTCTTTGGAGCCTTATCTCTATCAGAATCGATATAGTAATACCTATGTAGGACTTACCTGTACCTATAAGTTCTAAAAACAATAAAATATATTAAGAGATGAAAAAGTTAGTATTATTTGTTATTTTTTTATTTTCTTTTTCTTCACAAGCACAAGTAAGGAAAGTACGTGGAGAAATGAAGCCTCCATCTATTCAAATTGTTAAACTAGAAATCTCAAAAAGTGCTTTAAACTATACTTTTGAGAAGATAAAGCTACAGAATGAACGTTGGTATAAGTTTAATGCAGTGGGGCTTAATATGAGTGAAGTAGCTTATTCTAACTGGAGTGCAGGAGGGGTTAATTCTGTTTCTTTCTTAGCTGATGTGAAGTTCAGGCGTCGCTACTTGGTTGAGAATTATTATTGGGATAATGAACTGATTGCCAATTATGGAATTAATATCCAGACAGGAGAACAACTTAGAAAAACAGATGATCAAATTTCTTTTACTTCTTCCTATGGTTATCGTACAGGCTTTAGAGATTGGTATTATTCTTCTAAATTTTCTTTTAATACCCAGTTCAGTGATGGATTTGATTACCCTAAAAAAGAAAATGCACTTCCTATCTCCCGATTAATGGCTCCAGGGTATCTATTTCTAGGGATAGGGATGGAGTATGTGCCTGAAAAACCTAAGCTAACACTATATGTATCTCCTTTAACACTTAAGGCTACTTTTGTTCTTGATCAGCGTCTAGCTGACCTTGGATCTTATGGGTTAGCTCCTGCCCAGTATGATAATACTGGAAATATAGTTAAGTCTGCTAAGCAACATTTAACAGAAGTAGGTTTCTTATTTTCAGGAAAATATGACACCAGAATCTATGAAAATGTAGATATGAGTAATCAGCTTTCCTTATATACTCAGTATGACAAAAGTTTTGGGAATATTGATATAGATTGGCAACTATCATTGGATATGAAAATCAATAACTATCTACAGGCTCGTGTAGGAACACATGTTAAGTATGATGATGATGTCAAGTTTAAGCAAGAAACACTTCCTAATGGAACCAAACACTTATATAGTCCTCGAGTTCAGTTCAAACAAATATTAGGTGTGGGAATAAAATACCGTTTCTAATCTAGTATGAATAAATCAGAGGCAATTCCATCTGAAAGGAATAGACCTTCCTTTGAGGTAAGAATATGGTCATTTTCTAGCAGGAGTAAGCCTTTTTCTATATAAGGGAGGGCTTCTTTCTTCAAATAGTTACTGTAGTGGGAACCAAAATCCTTTTCTATATCAGAGAGAGAAATCCCTTTTTGGATTCTTAATCCTGTCATAATGCGTTCATTATAAAGGTCTTTTTTAGAGAGAAGTTCTTTTTCTTGAGGAAGTATTCCTTTTGAAATTTGCTGAATGTATTTAATATTATGAGGAATATTCCAATAACGTTCAGTACCATTATAACTATGAGCAGAGGGACCTATTCCCATATATTTTTTTTGTTGCCAATAGGCAGTATTGTTTCTACTAAAATAACCTTCTTTTCCAAAATTAGATAGCTCATAATGGATGAATCCTTCACTTTCTAGTAATTCTTTGAGAAGATAGAACTGTTCTCTTGCTTGTAGGTCATTTGTAGGGGGAATTTTTCCTTTTTTGATAAAATTATAAAGGGCTGTTTTATGCTCAACAGTAAGGGCATAAGCAGAGAGATGGGGAATCCCAAAAGATAGGGCTTTTTCAATATTTTTTATCCAACGTTCATTGGACATATTAGGGATTCCATAGATAAGGTCAAGGGTAATATTTTCAAATAAATTGGTAGCTTCTTCTAAAAAAGCAATCGCTTGATTAGCAGTATGTATGCGATTCATTAGTCGTAAATCTTCTTCAAAAAAGGACTGTACTCCTACACTTAATCGGTTGATCCCCAATGACTTGATTTGAGCTAAAGAAAGCTCGCTATGAGAAGTAAAATCATCAGGATTTACTTCTATTGTGATTTCCGCATCGGGGGCTATAGAGTAGTTCTGATGTAGAGTTGAGAAGAGTGCACTTAATTCTTCAAAGGAGAGGACAGAAGGGGTACCTCCTCCTAAATATACAGTTTGTAAGGGTATAATAGCCTCTGTTTTTCTTAGCTCTAACTCTTTGCAAAGAGCATTTACCAACTGAGGTTTTCTTTTTAAAGTAGTAGAGAAATGGAAATCACAATAATGGCAAGCTTGTCGGCAGAAAGGGACGTGTAAGTACAGGCTATACATCGTTAAGTAGGGATTATATTTTATGAAATTCTACTTTCATTCTGCTTAACAAACGATTCCCAAGAGGAATAACTCTTTCCTTTTTCCTTTTTTCCACCATTGAAAAAATGGCAAACAGCTACAGCAAGTCCATCTGTGGCATCTAGGTGTGAGGGAAGCTCCCTAAAGTTTAGTAATTGTTGTAACATTTTAGCTACTTGTTCTTTGGATGCATTTCCATTCCCTGTAATAGCCATTTTTACTTTCTTAGGTTCATATTCAGTAATAGGAACCTCACGAGCAAGCCCTGCCGCCATAGCTACTCCTTGTGCTCTTCCAAGCTTTAGCATAGATTGTACATTCTTGCCAAAAAAAGGAGCTTCGATGGCTAGTTCATCAGGTTTGTAAGTGTCAATAAGCTCTATCGTACGCTCAAAGATAAGCTTAAGTTTTAAGTAATGATCATCATATTTATTGAGTAGGAGCTCATTCATTTGGACAAATTTCATCTGATTTTTTACCACTTGAATAATCCCAAACCCCATAATAGTAGTTCCTGGATCAATACCTAAAATAATCTTCTCCATAATTTTTAATTAGCAATGTACTTCAAGCATTTCAAGCCCTCCCTTAAGGGTAATTTTATTGCAACAAGCAGGAATAAGTACAGAGTCTCCTTTTTTTATAGAGATTTCATAATCTTCGTATAGGAGGGAACCATCTCCTTCTACTACTATATAGATATGGAAAGAATCTTTGGATAACTCAAATGAAGTGGATTGAGTAATTTTCAGGAAGGAGGTCGTGAAGTATGGAGAAGCAACAGCTAGATTTGGTTGGTTTTCTATTTTTTTATAGAAATTTCTAAAATCATCTCTTTTCTTGAAATCTATAGCCTCTAGAGCTTCTTCAGTATGTAGTTCTCGGTAGTTTCCATTTTTGTCCTTACGATCAAAATCATATACACGATAGGTGATATCACTAGTTTGCTGTATTTCGGCAAGTAATACACCTGCTCCAATGGCGTGAATTTTTCCAGCAGGGATAAAAAACATATCCCCACGAGAGATTTTTTCGTAATTTAGGAGTTGAGTAAGAGTCTTTTCACTTAAATATTTTTGATACTCCTCTTGAGTAACATCTTTATTAAAACCTATGATGATAGAAGCTTCAGGAGCAGAATCCATAATATACCACATTTCGGTTTTTCCAAAGGAATTATGACGTTTCTTAGCTAACTCATCATTGGGATGCACTTGTATAGAAAGATCTTGAGCGGCATCAATGAATTTGATAAGCAAAGGAAAATCTTTTCCAAATTGTTTATATACTTTTGTTCCTAAAAGCGCTTCAGGAAATTCCTCAATAAGAGCCTGTAAGGAAGTCCCTTTTAGATGACCATTATTGATAATAGAAATATCTCCTTTCACTGTAGAAATTTCCCAGCTTTCCCCTATAAGAGGCTGATTGACAGGTTTCTGTAGTTCTTTCTGAAGTTTTTCTCCTCCCCAAATACGTTCTTTAAAAATAGGGGTAAAGGTTAGAGGGTATAGATTCATTCTATCTTATTATATTTTATGGGGCAAATGTACAATTTTTTTTAGAATTACAAGCTATATAACGAGTGTTCCTGTTATTTATTTGTTAAGTATGAGTTGTTGGTTATAAATAAATTTTATCTTTATAAAAAATATTTTCCTAAGGGAGCGTTTTTATATCTATAGGGCTACATATCCTATTTTTTTTCCTCATCTGACAGAGAAGTTGGGGAGTGTTTTTCTATAGAATCCTATAACCCATCTGAGGCATCTTAATAATATCATATATCGTATTTGGATAAAGGACATTCGTTTCTTTAATGAAGTCTTATTGAAAAAAAATAAGTTTTATACAAAAGAAGGAGGCTAAAAAAATTATTTGGGGGTCGAATCGGCACTACTAAAAAAATAAAAAAATAAATTTGCAGATTTGATAAAATATTGTACCTTTGCACGCTGTTAGGAATCCCAAATAAGGGACTAACAAATTAGGAATGTTTAATTAAATAATTTAAGTGTGGACACATTAAGTTACAAAACACTCTCAGTAAACAAGAAAAATGCTGACAAACAATGGGTTGTGGTAGATGCTGAGGGGCAGAAATTAGGGCGTCTTGCTTCAAAGGTAGCTAAGCTTCTTAGAGGAAAGTACAAGCCAACATACACACCGCACGCTGATTGTGGTGATAATGTAATTATTATCAACGCTGAGAAAATAGAACTTAGCGGACTAAAAACAGAAACAAAAGAGTATCTTCGTTATACAGGATACCCTGGAGGACAACGTTTTCAATCTTTCAAACAGGTACTAGCTAAGTTCCCTGAAAGAATCATTGAGAAAGCTGTTAAAGGAATGCTTCCTAAGAACAAACTAGGAGCAGAGTTATTCCGTAATCTTAAAGTATATGCAGGTACTGAGCATAATCACGATGCACAAAAGCCTGTTTCTATTAACCTAAATGACCTTAAATAATGGAAGTAATTCACAAAATTGGAAGAAGAAAGACCGCAGTAGCTCGTATCTATATGAAAGAGGGAAGCGGAAAAATTACCATTAACAAAAGAGATTTGGAAACTTACTTTACTACTCCTACTCTTCAGTATAAGGTAAAGCAACCTTTCGCTTTGCTTGGTGTTGAGGATGCTTATGATATCAATATCAATGTGTATGGAGGAGGAATTACAGGGCAAGCAGAGGCAATTCGTTTGGCAGTATCTCGTGCTTTATGTGAAGTAAATGCTGAAAATAGAGCTGTGCTTAAGCCAGAAGGACTTCTAACTCGTGACCCTCGTATGGTAGAACGTAAGAAATTCGGTCAGAAGAAAGCTCGTAAGAGATTCCAATTCTCAAAACGTTAATATTTATTTATTCAAAGTTATTTATTCATTGCCGTATTTCCTTGTCAGGGAAGTTAGTTTAGCATCCAAATACAATGGGCTAAAGATTTTAACCACCATTTATTGCTAAATCATACGGAACGTAAACTATTAAAAAAATGGCAAATTCAATAGAAGTAAAAGACCTATTAGAAGCTGGAGTGCATTTTGGGCACCTTACCAGAAAGTGGAACCCTAATATGGCACCATATATTTATATGGAACGAAATGGTATCCACGTAATTAACCTCTACAAAACAGCTGCAAAGATAGAAGAAGCTAATGAGGCACTTAAGAAAATCGTAGCTTCTGGACGTAAAGTATTATTCGTAGCTACTAAAAAACAAGCTAAGGACATTGTAGCTGAAAAAGCAACCTCTGTGGGAATGCCTTATATCACAGAAAGATGGCCTGGTGGAATGCTTACAAACTTTGTAACAATCCGTAAAGCTGTTAAAAAAATGTCATCTATTGACAAAATGAAAAAAGATGGTACTTATGATACTCTTTCAAAGAAAGAAAAACTTCATATTACACGTCTTAGAGAAAAATTAGAAAAGAATTTAGGTTCTATTGCTGATATGACCCGCTTACCAGCGGCTCTCTTTATAGTAGATACTCTAAGAGAACATATCGCTGTGAAAGAAGCTCAAAAATTAAACATTCCTATCTTCGCTATGGTAGATACTAATTCTGATCCACGTGAGGTGGATTATGTAATCCCTGCCAATGATGATGCTTCTCGATCTATTGATAGAATCCTTTCTTATGCTGTAGAGGCTATAAAAGAAGGCTTACAAGATAAAAAAGCAGAAAAAACAGAAGAAAAACCTGCTGAAAATTAATTATTAATATACAAAGTGATTGTTTAATAAAACTAAATAATCACTTTTTTTAAAAATATATAAAAATATGTCAAAAATTACTGCTGCTGAGGTAAATAAACTCAGACAAGCCACTGGAGCTGGTATGATGGACTGTAAAAATGCTTTAGTGGAAGCTGATGGAGATTTTGATAAAGCAATAGAAATCCTTCGTAAAAAAGGACAAAAAGTAGCTGAAAAACGTGCTGATAGGGAATCAGCAGAAGGTGCAGCTATTGCAAAGGTAAATGCTAATCACACTAAAGGAGCTATTATCTCTCTTAATTGTGAAACTGATTTTGTAGCTAAGAATGACTCTTTTGTAGCCTTGGCTAATGAATTGGCTGAGCTAGCTCTTAACTATAATACTAAGGAAGAACTTCTTGCAGCTCCTTTCCATGGAATTACTGTGGCTGATAAGCTTACAGAACAAACAGGAGTTATTGGTGAGAAAATTGAAATAGGACAGTTTGAAGTATTGGAAGGAAACTATGTGGATTTCTACATTCACGCAGGTAACAAAATAGCTGCTTTGGTTTCTCTTTCTGCAGCTATAGATAAGGCTCACGAGGTAACTCGCAACATATGTATGCAGGTAGCTTCTATGGGTGCTATTGTACTATCAAGCAAAGATTTTGATCCTGCTTATGTAGCAAGTGAAACAGAGGCTCGTATTGCTGCTATTGTGAAAGAAAATGAAGAGTTAAGACGTCTTGGAAAGACAGAAAAACACGTACCTAAATATATTTCTGCTCTACAGCTCACTCCAGAAGTACTTAAGCAAGCTGAGGAAGATGCAAAAGCAGAACTTAAAGCAGAAGGAAAACCAGAACAAATATGGGATAGAATACTTCCAGGTAAGGTACAACGCTTTATAGATGATAATACTACTCTAGACCTTGAAAAAGCATTACTTGACCAGTACTACATCAAAGATGAAAGTAAGAAAGTAGCAGCTTATGTAAAGGATTTCAATGTAGAAATAACAGGATTTAAGAGAGTCTCTCTCGTTTAATAATCTTTCCATATTTTAATTATTAGATATAAAAGGAGTTTTCTTAAGGATTAAGAAAACCCTTTTATTTTATAAAAAGATAAAGGATATGTCATCTAGAATCATCATTTTTTCAGCTCCTTCAGGTAGTGGTAAGTCTAGCATTATTAAAGAACTTCTCAAGGAAGAAGACTTGAATCTAGCATTTTCTATTTCCACTACATCCCGTATTCCTAGGGGAAAAGAACAGAATGGAGTAGAGTATTATTTTATCTCGGTAGATGAATTTAAAGAGAAAATAGATAAACAAGCTTTTATAGAGTGGCAAGAGGTATATGCAGGTAATTTTTATGGAACTTATCAATCTGAAATAGATAGATTATCTTCTCTTGGAAAGAATATTGTCTTTGATTTGGATGTTTTTGGAGGAATTAATCTCAAAAAGATCTTTGGAAAGCAAGCTTTATCTATTTTTATACAGCCTCCAAGCCTAGAAGAGCTTAAAAAAAGGCTCGAAAAACGAAATACAGAAACTATTGAGAAGATACAAATACGAATTGACAAAGCAAAATATGAATTAGAACAGTCTGTTTATTTTGATAGGCTCATTATTAATGAAGATTTGTCTGAAAGTGTAAAAGAGGCATCACAAATGATTCGTAATTTTTTAAAAGATAGTGAACTGTAAAAATATGTCTCTGTTATGATGAATCATAGAAAAATAGGGCTCTACTTTGGTTCTTTTAACCCCATACATATAGGGCATCTGATTCTGGCGAATTACTTAGTAGAACATAGTGATTTGGATGAAATATGGCTTGTAGTAACTCCTCAAAATCCTTTCAAAGACAAAAAAAACTTATTAGATAATTCTTATAGGCTTGAGATGGTACATCTTGCACTCAAAGATTATGAAAAACTTCGTCCTTGCGATATAGAATTCTATTTGAACCAGCCTAATTATACAATAGATACTTTAATACATCTAGAAGAGAAGTATCCTCATTATACTTTTTCTTTGATTATGGGAGAAGATAACTTGAAATCATTCCATAAATGGAAAAATTATGAAGTTATCCTAGAAAAATATATGATATATGTGTATCCACGATTGAGTGAAGGTGAAATTCTGGAATTTTTTATAAAGAATCCACATATATTATTCGTAAAAACACCAATTATAGAAATATCAGCCACTGATATACGTTTAGATATTGCTAAAGGAAAGAATGTTCGTCCTCTTCTAATACCTGAAGTATGGAATTATATAGATAAATGGGGATTTTATAGGTGAAATTCTCTATAAAAATAATTCTTTTGAATCATATTGAGTGAATAATGAATAAAAATATTTTATTACCACTAGTAATACTTCTCAGTATTGCTTGTGATCGAGCAGAAAAGAAGGATGGAGTCCAAGAACAGGAGTCCAAGAGTGTCTATATCAAGAAATATACTTATCCAGAACTGACAGAGCAATCGCTAAGTAGTGTAAGTAATTGGTACGAATTCAAAACCATTTACCAGATATTGTTAAGCATTTCTCCAGATAGGCAATCTGTTCCTATTCTGCAATATTCTAATCCTGATTCTCTTTATGTGTACAAACGTCTTTATCCCAATACCTCACAGAACAAACTTTCAAATGGGACAATACAAAGAGACTGGCGAGCTTCAGAAAGTCCAACGGATACTATTTATAAATTTGTAAAGAAAAAAGCAGATGAACAGGCTTTTTTTGCTTGGGAAGAGATTTTATTAAAGGATATTCCTTATACATTTTCAATAAAGGTAACTCCTTCTTCAGGTATAAAAAAAGTGAAAATGGAGATTATTCGCCAGAAAGACAATAAGCCTATTAGAGAACAATTTCTCCGTTTGGACACACTTTCCTACAATACTTTAGAACCCTACACCCAGCTTGCAACGTTAAAGGAAAACTGGATTAAGGTCAATATGCAGGTACAGACACCTTTGTATGGAGAATATACATTTGTTATTTATTATGATGAACAAGAAGTGGCAGAGGATTATATTTCATTCTATAATACAGAGCTTCTCTTGCCTGTAAAATACCAATCAGAAATAGAGAAATCAGCTGAAAAATTACTAGGACAAAAGAAAGTTAAAAGCTCTTATAATAGTATTTATTTCTGGCTTTTTCAGTTAGAAGATGAAATTCGGCAACTTTGGGTAAAGGATAATTTCCCAGAAAAACTTAATAGAGATGAAGTGAAAGCTCGCTTAAAGCTCTTCGAAACCTATGTTAGGAGCCTATCAAGTAATGTTAAGGAAAACTCTTCTCTAACCAAAGAGGAAGTACAACAAGGAATTTTGGATATTCGCAATGCTTTTTCCTCTGTGATTCGTTATATTAATTTTATTAATGATGAAAAATTGGAGGACAAGATAGGAAATTTATTGGGTAGTCCCGATTCGCTTACTATTAAGCCTTCAGAACATTCTTCTTTATAATGATACAGACCAAAGCTATAGTTCTTTCGAGTATAAAGTTTGGAGAAACAAGCCTAATTGTACGCTGTTACACACAGGAAGGAGTACATTCTTATTTGCTCAAAGGAATCCTTAAGCAGAAGAAAAGAAGTATTACTCCCGCTCATTTCCAGCCACTTACTCAATTGGAAATAATAACTACTGAGCGCAATGATGGCTCTTTGGAATACATTAAAGAAGCAAAGGTATGTTTCCCTTATAAGAAGCTACAACAGAGTGTCATACGCAGTTCTGTCTTGTTTTTTCTTTCAGAGATAGGCAGTAGTGTCCTACAGGAGGAACACCCCAATCCAGCCCTCTTTTCCTTCTGGGAAGAAAGCCTACAATGGTATGATAGGGCGGAGCATTTTGCGAATTTTCACATAAAATTTCTGGTAGATCTAACTCTTTACTTAGGAGTATTGCCTAATACTTCGGCGATGGAACTCCCTTATTTTGATTTGGAGGCTGGAGTATTTGTAGCTATACATAATGGTCATTCACTTATGAGTGAAGAACAAAGTCTCTTGCTGAAATTTTTCCTCTCTCACTCTCTAGAGGAAGTATCCCTCTTGAAGATGAACCGAGAGGAGCGCAATGGACTTTTAGAACAGCTCCTGAGCTATTATCTGTGGCACTTACCTAATTTCAGGATTCCTAAGTCTTGGGAAGTACTCAAAAGCGTGTTATAGACTTTGTGACTAAAGAAATTTATTGTACTTTTGTGGCGTGGTTAATTTGTGACCCAATGATTTTATGAACGCAAACCTAAATCCAGACAAGAATCACCTTTCTCCCCAAGAGCTAGATATAGAGCGAGCCCTGCGCCCGCTTTCCTTTGATGACTTCACGGGGCAAGAGGCTATTTTGGAGAATCTTAAAATATTCGTCAAGGCGGCTAACCTCCGTGGAGAAGCCCTTGACCACACCCTCTTTCACGGACCTCCCGGACTGGGAAAAACGACCCTAGCCAATATTCTTGCCAATGAGCTAGGGGTAGGTATCAAAATCACCTCGGGTCCTGTTTTGGACAAACCGGGTGATTTGGCGGGACTTTTGACTAACTTAGAGCCTCGTGATGTACTCTTTATTGACGAAATCCATCGTCTTAGCCCCATAGTGGAAGAATATCTTTACTCCGCTATGGAAGATTATAAGATAGATATTATGATTGAGTCCGGCCCCAATGCTCGTACGGTACAAATTAGCCTTAATCCTTTCACCCTTATTGGTGCCACTACCCGTTCGGGATTACTGACGGCACCTATGCGGGCGCGCTTTGGGATTCAGAGCAGATTACAGTACTATACTACTGAGTTACTCGCCAATATCCTCCAGCGCAGTGCCCTAATATTAGGCGTACCTATCTCCGAAGAGGCAGCTATAGAGCTGGCAGGACGTAGCCGAGGCACCCCACGTATTGCTAATGCCCTACTAAGACGCGTACGTGATTTTGCTCAGATAAAAGGCAACGGCGAGATAGATATAGAGATTACTCGCTTTGCCCTCAAAGCCCTCAATGTAGATGCCCACGGTTTGGACGAAATGGACAACAAGATTCTCCTTACTATCATTGACAAATTCAAGGGCGGACCAGTGGGAATTACTACTTTGGCTACTGCCGTCTCTGAGAATGCCGAGACTCTGGAAGAAGTATATGAACCCTTCTTGATACAACAAGGCTTTATCATTCGTACGCCCCGAGGAAGAGAGGTTACTGACCTTGCTTACAAACATTTAGGTAAAGTCCGATTCAAGGACGGACAGCCAACACTTTTTTAGGGTATAGCCAACAGTTTCCGACAGTTGCCTATATTCCGATGAAGGGGGAAGCATAAAAAAATCTCATTAATAATCACCCTTTCATCATTGCTTATTACTCATTATTTTGTACTTTTGCATTCTTAAAATATCTAAAAAATGACAGAACAAGAAATCATTCGTCGAGAGAAGCTCGCAAAACTCAAGGAATTAGGTATTAATCCATATCCTGCGGAGCTATTTCCTGTGAATTTCCTCGCTAAAGACATAGAAACTCAGTATGAAGAAGGTAAGGAAGTAACCGTAGCAGGGCGCTTGATGTCTTTCCGTATTCAGGGAAAGGCTTCTTTCGCTACTTTGCAGGATAGTTCGGGGCGTGTACAGCTCTACTTCAAGCGCGATGACCTCTGCCCAGGGGAGGACAAGACCCTCTACAATGAAGTATTTAAGAAACTACTTGACTTAGGCGACTTCATCGGAGTGGAAGGTACCCTTTTCACAACTAATATGGGGGAAAAGTCTATTGAGGTGAAGCAATTCAAGGTGTTGTGCAAGACCCTACGCCCGCTCCCGCTCCCAAAAATAGATGCGCAAGGAAAGGTACACGATGAATTTAACGATGTAGAACAACGTTATCGTATGCGCTACGTGGATTTGGTGGTCAATCCTCACGTGAAAGAGGTCTTCCTTAAGCGTAATCGCCTATTCAATGCTATGCGAGAGTACTTCAATAATCACGGGTACATAGAGGTAGAAACGCCTATACTTCAAGCAATCCCTGGGGGGGCTTCGGCACGTCCGTTTATTACTCATCACAATGCTTTGGACATTCCGCTCTATATGCGTATAGCCAACGAACTCTATCTTAAGCGTCTCATTGTGGGAGGCTTTGATGGCGTGTATGAATTTGCCAAAAACTTCCGCAACGAGGGGATGGACAGAACGCACAACCCAGAATTTACTGGAATGGAGATCTACGTGGCGTATAAGGACTATAACTGGATGATGGAATTCACCGAAAATCTCTTGGAGTACTGCGCCAAGGCAGTGAATGGTACCACCCAAACCACTTTTGGTAAGCACGAAGTAGATTTCAAAGCCCCTTATCCTCGTGTAACTATGACCGAAGCTATTAAAAGGTTCACAGGATTTGATATCACAGGAAAAAGTGAAGCCGAACTCAGGGCTTTTGCTCAATCCATTGGTATAGAAGTTGATGATACGATGGGCAAAGGAAAACTGATTGATGAAATATTTGGTGAGAAGTGCGAAGGTAACTTTATCCAGCCTACTTTTATCACTGACTACCCCAAAGAAATGTCGCCGCTTACCAAAGAACATCGCGATGATAAGAACCTCACCGAGCGCTTTGAGCTAATGGTATGTGGAAAGGAGATAGCTAATGCTTATTCTGAGCTTAACGATCCTATAGACCAGCGCGAACGCTTTGAGGCACAAATGGCACTCTCCGAACGTGGCGACGATGAAGCAATGTTCATAGACCAAGACTTCTTACGTGCCTTAGAATATGGTATGCCTCCTACTTCAGGGTTGGGAATTGGGATGGATAGGCTCATTATGTTCCTAACCAATAACGAAACCATACAGGAAGTACTCTTCTTCCCTCAGATGAGACCCGAACGCAAGGAAATAGAACTCTCTGACGATGAAAAACTCCTTATGGAACTCCTTAAAAAAGACAATAGGCTGCCTTTGGAAGACCTTAAAGCTAAAGCTGACCTTTCTAATAAGAAATGGGACAAAGCCATCAAGGGGCTAACTGCTAAGAAAGTAGCTGCGGTAAGCAAGGAAGGGGATACCCTCTTTGTAAGCGTTCTTTAAATAATTCAAAATTATAGAGCTATAGAATTTTACCAGAGATTCTATAGCTCTATTTTATTTTCTATAATTTCTTACCTATCTTTATAACTAATTTTTTATACCTATTATTTTTATTAGTTTAATATATAAATAGATATAAGGAGCTATTTATTTTTGTAATAGCTATTATAAGTTTTTTTTTTTATAGTTAAAATTTTTTGTAGCTATTGTATCAAACAATTTATTATACCTTATATGAAAAAATAGTCCTATTCATTGTTTATTTTATATGTTACAAATAATTTTAGTTATATTTTACTCCTTACAATTATAACTATTTATTATTATTTCTATATTCGTAAGTATAAAAATACAATTTATAAATATAAAAACTGCTATTGCAAACTTACAATAGCAGTTTTTATATTTTTTATCTCCAATAATATGTTGGAAATCGTAGTTTTACAATTTTTTACCTATAAGAATATGTTGGAAATCGTAGTTTTATAATTTTTTACCTATAAGAATACGTTGGAAATCGTAGTTTTACAAATTTTTACCTATAAGAATATATAGGAAATCGTAGCTTTATAATTTTTTACCTATAAGAATATACAGGAAATCGTAGCTTTACAAATTTTTACCTATAAAAATAAATGTAGAATAGTAGGTAGTATATTTTTTATGTATAAAAATAGGTTTGAAATGATAGGTTGGGTTTGTTTTGGCTATAAGAAACAAATTGTTTTGCCTCCTAAAAACTCATCTCAACTATAAATCCTTCGTGACCACGTACGTTAAACACTGTATTATCCTCGAAAATAAGGTATTGTCCCTTGATACCCATAAGCTTACCTTCATAATGTTGGGTTTTAGGCATCGTAATGCTAGTTACTTTGGTAGGATATCGCAATACAGGATAGCTTATATGATATACAGGCACCTCGCTAAGGTATGGGAGCACCTCCTGAGGAAGGTAGGCTTCTAGTCCTTTCTTTACGGTTTGCAAATCTACTTCTTGGAGCTGGTTGGTGAGCATTTTTCTCCAATTAGTTTTATCTGAAATATGTGCTTTTAGGGCTACTTCAGCAATTCCAGCTAAGTAGCGGTTAGGAACTTCTATCATAATAAGGGCTTGGTGTGCTCCTTGGTCTATCCAACGTGTAGGCATCTGGGTCTTACGAGTAACACCTACCTTTACCTCGCTGGAATTAGCCAAATAAAGTAGGTGAGGCTGTAGTTGTACTTGTTGTTCGTAAGCTAAGTCTCTGTCTTCTATGCCTAAATGAGCTTTGCTGAGCTCTGGGCGTATAATCCATTCGCCTACTTGGGGCGCTTCAAAGAAGCATTTTTTACAGAGCCCCTGTCGGTAAATTTCTTTGGGCTTTCCACAGTTAAGGCATTGGTAACCTGAGAATGTTAGCGAGATATTTTGGTTGAGTAGTTCATTAACGAAGAGTTCTTCTTCACCTAAAGAGAGGTAATACTGTACAGGGGAATGCGCTTCAGTACGCATTTTTTGTAATAGGATAGAAAAAGTATTCATTTATTATCTATTTGCTCATAAATTTTCGTATTTCTTGAGTATTTTGAGCTGTTCGTCATCGAATAGGTAGGGATCATTCTTAATAATGAGCCTTCCGTTCTCATCTACCCAAGCTGTGAGATAAGAAATATCAATTACAAAGTGTTGTTTGGGTCGTACTCTATATTGATTTCTACCTTTGTTCATTGCTTCGCGCACTTTCTCATAAGTCCAATCACCCTTGGAGCGATTTAGGAGGTAGTGGGCAAATTTATCGGGGCTTTGCACACGCACACATCCGTGGCTATAAGTGCGCTGAGTCCTCTCAAAAAGAGCTTTGGAAGGCGTATCGTGCAGATAGATGCTCATATTATTATAAAGTATAAACTTCACCAAGCCAAGTGAGTTACGCTCAGAGGGATCTTCTACAAAATAGAATACTCTCTTCTTAATGCCTTCTTCCTTCCAATTCACTTGTGAGGGATCTATCTCTTTGTTGTTTTCGTAGAGCTTGTAACCTCTTTTGGCATACTTGAGAGAGTCTCCGCTACTGATGATGTTCGGAATCATCTCCTTTTGGATAATGCTTTGTGGTACCGACCAAGTAGGTCGGAACTCTACATAATGAAGGCTATCGGAGAAAATGGGGGTTGGGGTTTGCGGATTTCCTACCACCACTCGGGTAGAGAATACAAGGGAATCCTTATGGAATAGGCGGAGAACGTACTCAGGGATATTTACTAAAATGTAGTCTTCCCCTAAGTCTTTATTTTGCCAACGGAGTCTTTCCATATTTAGCAGGAGTAAATCTCTTTCCTTCTTAGGTGTCATTAATAGATAGTTCAGAGTGGTTTTCCCGGGGATTCCATCGGCAGAGAGCCCTATGCTTTGCTGAAATTGTTTTACAGCCACTATCAATAGAGAATCCACTTCCTGTGGTTCTTTTTGTACTTCAGAGCGAAAACCTTTTTGTTCTAGCTGATTTCGTAGGGCTACAATAGTGCTATCCCTATAACCAATGGCAAATTTTTTGAGGTCAGTAATAGCAAAAGGGGTGAAAGAAATAGCCGTATCTTTCTCGAGCTCTTTATACCTTATTGCCATATTTTTATAGAAAGGCTGTTGAGGTTGTAGAGCCTCTATAATTTGTGATAAATTGTCATTATCTTGTAATTTCAGGAGTAATTCAATGTTGTCAAGGAGCGGACGATTGCGTTTCCAGATGCGGGTTTCGTCTCCTACCTTAGGAATTCTTCCGCGGGTGAGGTGATGAGAGAGCAATAGGAAGGAAGCGGTAATATTCTTGTCTGCGGATTCTAATTTTCGTAGGAAAAGGGAATCTTTGCCCTTATAAAGAGAAGTTACTTCCTCCGAAAGTTCTTTCTGCCTGTAGTTCTGAGGGAAGAAACCATAGCTGGATAGGGAATCAAGTGCTTGTATGTACCTGTGAAATAGGGGAGAGGCATCATTAGCATATAGCCAACGGGTCTGATAGTTATATTTTTTATAGAAAAGCACAAGTTCTTTCTCTATGATGGCTTTGTAAGTAGCGTCTTTGATGGTTACATTTTGTAGGGCGACCTGTGTTGTATCTTGTAAGGATACAGCTTCATAAGAAATATTGATGTCTCTATCAGAAAGCTCATCTACGCCCACAGCGGAGTTGGTATTTTTGTCTTTACACCCCTGAATTAATAAGGCGAAGACAAGTAAGAAACAAGCGATTCTCATATTAAAATTTTGAGGGCAAAGATAAATAAAAATTTTGTAAAATAAATAAAAGTTTGGTACATTATTTGTGGTTATATTTGCTAGATAAATATCTTTGATAATGCAGATAAAAAATTTTTTACTCTTTATAGGAATATTATTTTCTATAGGAGCAACAGCACAGAAAATTATCCTACCTCAGGTAAAGGTAAGCCAAGAGGATAATGCCAAGCCTATGCAGCTACAAGACCTTTCAGTGGACATCTTGGTGGTAGGACAAACGGCGGTAACTACTATGGAGATGACTTTCTACAATCCCAATAGCCGCGTGATGGAGGGTGAGTTTGAGTTTCCACTCTTCGATGGCCAACAGGTCTCTCGTTTTGCTTTAGATATAGATGGCAAGCTCCGCGAGGGCGTTGTCGTGGATAAGGCTCTGGGGCGCAAGGCTTTTGAAGAGATTGTAC
>NZ_CAURLX010000004.1:0-92619 GCF_963525585.1 uncultured Capnocytophaga sp.
TGGGAATAGATATGTTCCAAGGTATCGGAGGTTGTAACTGTACTGAAAGATAAGGAAATAGAACTATTATATACCCCGAGAGACTCAAAAAGTAACTCGGGGTATCCTCTTTATATTTTATAGCTTTAAAAATTATATAGTGATCACTTTTCGTAGTTTATACCAATCCGCTCGTCTTAGATCTCTCCCTCTTTCTATGTCAGGAATTATATTAGGGAGTGCTATTGCTTATAGTCAGGGGTATTTTCAGTGGGATATTTTTTTGTGGGCTCTTCTCACGACTATTCTATTTCAGGTGCTTTCTGACTATGCCAATGATTATGGAGATGCTCAAAAAGGAACAGATAATGAACGACGTTTGGGTCCTAAAAGAGCTATACAATCGGGAACTATGACTCTTACTGAAATGAAAAAAGTAGTTGTAATTACGGCTATTCTTTCAGCGATTTCAGCATTGGTACTTATAGGAATTTCTCTCAAAGAGCAATGGATTTTGGCTATTATATTTACAATACTTGGAGGAGCAGCTATTTTTGCAGCTATTCGCTATACAGTGGGCAAATCTGCTTATGGGTACAAGGGATTAGGTGATTTATTTGTTTTTATGTTCTTCGGTTGGGTAAGTGTGTTAGGTTCTTATATGCTTTATAGTAAAGTACTAGAACCTTTGGTGTTGCTTCCAGCTTCGGCTTGTGGCTTGCTTAGTATGGCAGTTCTGAACCTTAATAATATGAGAGATATTGAGAATGATCAACAAATGGGTAAGTATACAATCCCTGTGAAGATAGGTTTTTCTTTAGCCAAATATTACCATTATCTATTGGTTATCCTACCTATGTTCTTGATGATGCTCTATACGATACTTACTTTTAGTTTTGGCTATAAAGCCCTCTATATCATAGCTTTTATACCTCTGGTCTTTCATTTGTTTTATGTGAAAGGTGTAAAAAATCCTAAGGATTTTGATTCTCAGTTGAAAGTAGTAGCTCTTTCTACTTTTCTGATGAATATTTTATTTTTTATAGGAGAGCTTTTATGAATAGAGAAAAAATAATAAAATAATCAAGGGTCATAACCATTATTTTTTTGTATTTTTGCACCAATTTATTAATAAAATAATTTGATGGATTTTTTTAGAAAACATTTTATCAATATTCTTGTAGGAATATTGATATTGGTAACTTTGGCAAGTGTATTACCACGCTTTTTTTCCAATGACGAATCATTGCCACAGCAGGTAGCAGTTTCTAATGAGATAAAAGAATATATACCTCCTTTCGAACACGAAGGAAATCTTTCTTTTTATAGAAAAGACAGCACTTTAATTAAGACTTTTTCGATAGAGTTTGCTCGTACTGAGCGCGAGACAGAGTTAGGGCTGATGTATCGAAAGTCAATGAACGAAAATGAGGGGATGCTTTTTGTTTTCCACGACGAAAAACCACGTTCTTTCTGGATGAAGAATACTTATATTCCTTTGGATATTATTTATTTAAATAAAGATAAACAAATTGTGAGTATTGCTAAGAATGCAGAGCCTCTTTCGGAGACTTCTCGTCCCTCAGAAGGAGAGGCAATGTATGTGTTAGAAATTAATGGAGGGCTCTCGGATAAGCTAGGGCTTATGAAAGGGGACTATATGACCTATGAATCCTTAATTGACTAATGGAAGAACAAGTAATCTTAGTTAATGAGAAAGATGAGCCTATAGGGCTTATGGGAAAAATGGAAGCGCACGAAAAAGGACTTTTGCATCGGGCTTTTTCAGTTTTTATATTTAATTCACAAGGAGAATTACTTTTGCAACAGCGAGCAGCTTCAAAATATCATTCTCCTAATCTTTGGACAAATACCTGCTGTAGCCATCCTAGAATAGGGGAAACTAACCAGCAAGCAGGAGAACGTAGGCTTGAGGAAGAAATGGGCTTGAAGGTTCCTCTCAAAGAAGTATTTTCTTTTGTATATAAGGCTCCTTTTGATAACGGACTCATTGAGTACGAATATGATTATGTCCTAGTAGGTTATAGTGATGCCCTCCCTCAAATAAATCCAGAAGAGGTTGCCTCTTGGAAATGGCTCTCTTTGGAAGCTGTCAAGGAGGATATCCTTCAGGCTCCTGAGCAATATACGGCTTGGTTTAAGATTATCTTTGAAGAATTCTATTACCACCTTCAAGATAAATAATCTAAAAAAATTATCTATTTGTAATCAAAACTAAAAATCCTATTTATTTAATGGAAAAGAGCCTTTTTTTTAAGGCTCTTTTTCCTACTTTACAAGAGTTATGAAACTTAATTATAGACTTTTTACTTCGTCATTCTCAACCTCAAATATTCCATAAGGAAGCATTTCTTCCCATTTTCTTACATTTAGTGGAATTGTTTGGAAAATAATCTTTTTCCCAGAGGGAACAAATAGCTGAACATATACTTTCTGGAAACGGAACAAATGTCCTTTCTTTAAGCGATAACCATTGGGGATTTTTATAGTATTTCCATCAATCTCAATAGGATATTCTATTTCTTGAGCTTTCTCTATAGCATCATCTGAATCTTTTCCATTAGAAGAAATTTTTACTATCAGGTAAGGAGTATCCCTTTGAGTAGGAACAATTTTTAGGAATTCTGTATCTCCACTTTCTGCATTTCCTTTTTTATCAACTACAAATTTGCTCTGCCAAAAAGCTATCCTTTTCTCTTGTATAAAAAGTGTATCAGAAGAGGTATTTATAGGATATTCCTTTTCTATTATATTATAGGATACAAAATCTTTGGATAAGGAAGTTACCAACGAAAAAACACCTAAAAAAGTACAAAGAGCAATCAGAATATTTCCCATAAACCACCAGCGTGGCGTATGATATCCCTTCCTAGAGAAAACTTTTATTGCAAGAAGGGTAAAGAGGGAAAAGAATAATATTACAAACAAACCTGATAATAAGAAGAATAGATATTGTTGCCAACTTACAAGGAAAAAATCTATATAGCTATATATCAAGGCAAAAGAAACACCACTGAAGATTCCCAGACTTAAAATAGCCGAGAAAGCAACCAAAATCAAGATGAAAACTACAAAAAGGAATATCATTACCAGAAAATAGCCAGCTCCTTTGAAAAGTAAATGAAATAAATCACCAAGAATAGATCTTGAATGTTTTAGTTGGGAGAAAGTCTCTTCTTTTTTATCCTTTTTATCCTCCTTATCCTCAGAGGTATTCTCTTCTAAAGAATTTGTGTTGTCTTTCTTTAAGGCAAAAGCCAATATACCATAAAGCAGAATAGGATGAAAGAAACGCCCCTGTGTAGAGATAAGTGCAAGCAAAACAAAGAATACAAAACCGATCCTAAGCCAAGTTGCTTCTATGGAAAGATATTTTGCTAAGCCTCCTAATACTCCTGCAACTATCTTGTTAGAAGAGCTTCTAAACCATTGTTTTTCTTTTGGAAAGCTATTTATTGTTTTATATGAGGATAGTGTATCTATATTCACATCTATGCCTTGCATTTCGAGCTTTTCAGCAGTTGTCTTTGCGGGAGGAACAATTATCCAAAGTATCACATAAAGTAATATACAGAAAGAACTAAAAGAAAGTATTGTTCCATTGAAATGAAACTGTAAAAAGCTTAGATTCAATATAATAGACAATATGTAAATAATCCGTAATAGGGTAACATCTATTCGGAAATAGTAACTCAACCCCGAGAGTACGCCTCCTATATTCTTTCGGTCAATATCACGATAGAGTTTCCTTTTAGGGGAGAATTTTGGAGAGGGAGTATCTCCGTCTGTTTCTATATATTGTTCAGGTTGTCCCATTACCTCTATTAAGTAAGTAATATCGGCAGGGGTAACCACTTCAGTATTCTGTATGCGGGCTTTGAGAAGCTCAGCCATACGTTGTTCTACATCGAAGAGAATTTCTTCTGTGTCTGACGAATCTCCTAAGGACTGACGTACTTTAGTCAAGTAGGAGGAAAGATGGTCGGCGGCATTATTCTCTATTACAAAAGAAAAACCACCTAAGCTGATGTTATGTGTTTTGTCCATTATTAAATAAGTTTGGTTATCATTGTTTGTAATTCATTCCAAGAGGCAAGGGCTTCTTTAAGAAACGTTTGTCCTTTTTCAGTAAGGGTGTAATACTTTCTGGGAGGACCTGCCGAGGACTCTCGCCAAGAATAGTTGAGCAAAGTGGCATTCTTCAGTCGCGTCATCAAAGGGTAGAGCGTGCCCTCCACCACAATCATATCCGCTTCCTTAAGAGCTTCTATAATATCCGATGCATATACTTCTCCTTTCTTATGGATAATAGAAAGAATACACATCTCCAGAACTCCTTTTCGCATTTGAGTTTTCATTTTCTCTAAATTAATTGTTTCCATAAGGATTTCTTTTGATGATGCAAAATTACAAAAAAATATGTACCTTGCAAAACAAAGTAGCTTTTTTTTTAAGGTACATTTGATAAAAAAATATTTGGTATAAAATTTATCAGGTAATTAGTTCTAAAAAGCTAGCGTGAGTTCGATACATTGAACTCACGCTAAGCACACTATTTATAAATAAAAAATGAAAGGAATAAAATTACTTAAATAACTCTAGATGAGCATCGGCAAGCTTAGGCATAGCTCCGTGTTGTTGGCATACATAGGCAGATACCTCCACTGCTAATTGATGCGAAGCAACAAGGCATCTCCCGTGCAGATGCGAGGCGATAAAAGCAGCTGTAAAAGAGTCTCCAGCTCCTACCGTATCAGCTATAGTTATTTTTGGGGTAGGTAGGAAAGATTCTTCCTTCGGAGTGAATACCCAGCTTCCTTCAGTACCCTTGGTAAGGATAAGAATATCAAGATTATAGATGCTTAATAAGTACTTACATACTTCTTTCTCTGAAAGTTCCCACTTGAATAGATGAGCTACTTTGATAACTTCCTCATCATTGATTTTTAGAATGTTGGCTCTTTTTAATGAATCTTCGATTATTTCTTGATTATAGTAATTTAATCTTAGGTTAATATCGAATATTTTTATGCTGTCCTTTGGCATACTATCCAGAAAAGCACTGATGGTTTTTCGTGAAACTTCATTGCGCTGCGCCAAAGAACCAAAACAAACCACCTGTGTTTCCTTAGCAAGATTGGCTATACGAGGTGTGAAGGGAATATTATCCCAAGCGACTCCTTCACAGATTTCGTACTGAGGGATTCCCCACGAATCTACATTTACTTTTACCATTCCTGTAGGAAAGTCTGTTTTTTCTATTAAGTAATTGAGTTGCTTTTCTTCTAAATTATCTAGGATTTCTTTTCCTAAGAGATCGTCGCCAATAGCACTGACAGTATAACCATTAAATCCAAATTGGGAGATATGATAAGCAAAATTAGCAGGAGCTCCTCCTAATATTTTCCTCTCGGGGAATACATCCCAAAGGATTTCTCCCAAGCCTACAATAATATTTTTCATCTGAATGATTTTTAAGATTATTTATAAAAAGCAGGGAAAGAATATATCCTACCCTGCTCTTCAACTTAATTTTTTATTTTGTAAAGGGTAATATTCTCTACACTGACCGTTGCATTTCCTCTTAAGTCAAACCATAACTGGTTATAAGGCTCTGTAGGGAAAACAATATTGGTCTGAACAACCTCACCTCCATTGATGAAAGCCTCAGTAGAAGCCTTATCTACCCATAAGTGGATGGTGTAGTGGTCTTTGGGGGTTAAGGGAGCTTTAATGAGAGGTTCAGCAAAGTTACTACTGAAGTCCGTAAGCCCACTTTTGCTTCTATCCACTATAAAAGTTTTCTCTTCGGTATCAAAATGATACATAATTTTTTCTCCTTTGCCATTTTGTAGAGCAAAGCGGAATCCCTTTAAACCATCGAGCTTTACAGTAAAACTTATCACATATCCATTATTATAAAAATCTGCACTGATAGGAAAGGTATCCGAAGAGAGCTTATTCATAATAATAGCTTTATAATCTTTTTCCTCGCCTATTTCTTTTATAGGAAAGCTCGCTACGACTAAGTGTTCTCCATTATCAGCAAGCCTTAATTCTCTGGGGAGTGTCATTGCACTTCTGAAATTCTGGGTAGGCACCATATTTCCATAATCCCAATTATTCATCCATCCTAAGAATATCCTACGTCCGTCACTTTCAGGGATATTACTCCAGGTTACTCCTGCATAGTTATCTCGCCCGTAGTCTATCCAAAGAGGGTAGGGAAGAGGATCAGGAGTGAAGGTAGTTCCATCAAAATTTCCTATAAAATACTGAGTTGCATTTCCTCCATTAGGACCTCCTGGGTTGATACTTACAAAAAGTATCCATTTAGTTTCCCCTTTATAACTTAAAGGAAAAAGATCAGGACATTCCCACACGCCTGTATGTGCTCCTATATTTTCGCCAAATTCACTAAGTTTTTCCCATTGCTTAAGATTCTTAGAGGCATAAAAAGTAATTGTCTGTGAAGTGGCTAAGGACATAATCCATTTTTTTTCAGGAGCATACCAGAATACTTTAGGGTCTCTAAAATCCTGAATGTTAGGATTCGCAATAACAGGATTATGAGTGTATTTGGTAAAAGTACGCCCATTATCCAAACTGTAAGCAATGGATTGGGCTTGTTGTTCCCCAGCAGATGTATAAAAAGCGATTATAGCATTTTTTCCAAATCCTGCAGTATTTTCCTTATCTACTACTGCACTTCCTGAAAAGATAGCCCCTAATCCATCAGGCGAAATTGCTACAGGTAGATGATTCCAATGCACTAAATCCTCACTGATAGCGTGCCCCCAATGCATATTCCCCCAGCGAGCTCCAAAAGGATTGTATTGGTAGAAAAGATGATATTCACCGTTATGATATACCATACCATTAGGGTCATTCATCCAGCCATATTCGGGAGAAAAATGAAAAGAAGGGCGATAGGTCTCGTTATAGGTATAATCGAAAACGTCTGAGGTTTTTATTTGGCTGATTCCGATATCTCCTTTCTTAGCCTGAGAGAAAATAAGAGAAACCTTTTTTCCTTGATAATGAGCTACAGGAATAGGAAGCCAATATTGTATGTGTGTTTTAGCAAGCCGAATGTCCATAGGGACACCCACTTGTTTTCCATCTACCAAAAGTTGCACTTTTGTTTCAGGTGCATTGTCTTCGATAGGTAAAAGAAGATATTTTTGGGAAATATCATAGGTAAGAGTATAGTTTTCCATTAGATTACTTTTGTATTGGTTACTTTGTTCAATCGCATCTATAAGGATATGTCCCCAACTGCCTCGTTGGTTATCTGCAATGCGTAGTACAGCTTGTTGATTTCTGTAGGCTTTTACATCCCAGCTCATCAGCTGTAAGGTCTCACTCTCCACAGGGCTGTGGGTTTTGTAGATACTTTGCTCACCAATAAGGAGCTCTATGTAAGTATCAGAGGAAGTACCTCCACCAATAAGGAAGTTGATAAAGTCACGTTCTATACGGAAAGGCTTGCTGGTGAGGGTTCCACGAGAGTCATCTCCGTTATGAAAGCTGTTGGCAAGGTATTTCCCTGCAAAACCAACAACTTCTTGTTCGCCTGCAAGGCTTCCTTGAGCAGGGGCTTGACCAAAAGCCTCACCTTCGGTAGTCCAATTCTCAAAAGAGCCTGATTCAAAGTCTTCTATCATAAGATCTTCCTCACTATGACAGGAAGAAAGAACTAATAAAGAAAGGAAATAATAGAATAAAAATTTTCTCATAAGCAATAGTTTTTATTAGGAACATTCTGCCTTTCCCAAGTAGAAAAAGAGTTTTTATTATAAGGAGAGGTCTTTTATTTTTCTGCCAAAAATACACCTTTTTTTTAATTAAACAAATTTTTTCGTAAGGAAAATCTTTTTATTTTAAGTTTTTATAAATACTTGATAAATAGAATAAAATGAACTATTTCTAAAATATTAGCAAACTGTTCCTATCCAGAAAAACAAGAACCTGTAAAAACCTTATAGATTCATAAAGAATAGAAAAAAGCAAAAATAAAATATCTATTTTTATTTAAATTATTGTATCTTTGCCAACTGAAAGAAATATTCTTAACAGAAGAAAAAACATCTACTTATGAATGAAGAAATTGATATTATTCTAGAGAGTACTAGTGAAGCAATGCAAGGATCAGTAGCCCACTTGGAAAAATCATTACTCAATATTCGTGCAGGAAAAGCTTCTCCTCAGATGCTTGGAAGTGTATTTGTGGATTACTATGGTTCTCAAACACCACTGAGCCAAGTAGCTAATGTGAATACACCAGATTCTCGTACAATCACCATACAACCTTGGGAAAAGAAAATGTTATCTACGATAGAAAAAGCAATTATGGTGGCTAACCTTGGTTTCAACCCAATGAATAATGGAGAGCTAATTATTATTACAGTTCCACCTTTGACAGAGGAACGAAGAAAAGAACTTGTAAAGCAAGCCAAAGGAGAAAGTGAAGAGGCTAAAATAGGCGTACGTAATGCTCGACAAGAAGCTAATAAAGAAATTAAAAAAACAGAAGTTTCAGATGATGTGAAGAAGGATGCAGAAGAAAGTGTACAGAAGCTTACTGATAAGTATATCAAGCAGATAGATGAAGTTTTGGCTAAAAAAGAAGCTGAAATTCTAAAAGTCTGATCTTTTAAAAAAATATAATAAAGCTATCCACTTGTATGAGTAAGGGTAGCTTTTGCTATATAAATAGGAAAAGCTCATCAAAAAATAGGGATTTTCTTGGCAAATAATTATTTTTTATGTACTTTTGGGCTTTATTTCAGAAAATCAATTTTTATGGATACAACTACCTCTTTTTTACAAAGTATGCCCTTTGAGGAATTAAAGAAACAAGTTCTGGAGGATTACCAGATTGCTGTACTCAGCAGGGAGTGTAGCTTAGCAGGACGAAGAGAAGTGCTCACAGGAAAAGCTAAGTTTGGTATTTTTGGAGATGGAAAAGAAGTACCTCAATTAGCGATGGCTCGTGCTTTCCAAAGAGGAGATTTCCGTAGTGGTTATTATCGAGATCAGACCTTTATGCTTGCTATTGGAGAGCTTACTCCTAAGCAATTCTTTGCGGGAATTTATGCAGATAATAATATAGAACACGAGCCTCATAGTGGAGGGAGGCAAATGGGAGGCCATTTTGCTACACATAGCCTTGATGCGGATGGAAATTGGGTGAAGCTCACAGAACAGTATAATACAGCAAGTGATGTTTCCTGTACAGCAGGTCAAATTCCTCGCTTGGTAGGATTGGCACAAGCCTCTAAAATATATCGTTCTCTTTCCTTGCCTAATAGTGAAAATTTTTCAAATAATGGGAATGAAGTAGCTTGGGGAACTATTGGGAATGCTAGTACAAGTGAAGGACTTTTCTTTGAAGCGTTCAATGCTATTGGAGTGCTACAAGTGCCTGTGGTACTGAGTGTTTGGGATGATGATTATGGAATTTCAGTTCCGGCTTCTTATCATACAGTCAAAGAAAGTATTTCTGAAGTTCTTAAAGGATTTCAACGAAATTTCAGCCATAAAGGATTTGAAATTTATACCGTTAAGGGCTGGGATTATTCTTGGCTAATGGAAACCTATGCTAAGGCAGGGCAACTAGCTCGCACAGAGCACGTTCCTTCACTTATTCACGTAACAGAACTTACTCAGCCTCAAGGGCATTCTACTTCAGGTTCTCACGAAAGATATAAATCGACCGAAAGGCTTGATTGGGAAAAGGAATATGATTGTAATGTGCAGATGCGTAAGTGGATTCTCCAAAATAATATTGCTACAGAATCAGAACTCCTCTCTATAGAAGAAGAAGCTAAAAAAAATGTAAAAGAAAGTCGTGATAAGGCTTGGCAAGAATACCAAAATCCTATAAAAAACGCTAAAAGAGAACTTATAAATCACCTCTATGAGGTGGAAAAGGAAAGCTTCAATAGCCTTGAAATTTCTCATCTGAAAGATGCCATAGCAGATATAGATGTGCCCCTTTATCGTGATGTGATAAGTACTGCGCGTAAAGCCTTACGTTTTCTTGCCTTTGAAGAAACTCCTGCTGTAGTACATCTGAAATCTTGGCTTAAGTCTCTGCAGGAAGAACTTCAAGACAAATATAGTTCCCACTTATATAGTGAAGACCAACATAATCCTATTTTTGTAAAAGAAATTCTTCCTCAGTACGACCAAGAAGCTCCTATGGTAGATGGACGAGTTATTCTTCGGGATAATTTTGATAAACTTTTTGCCACTTATCCTAACCTACTAACCTTTGGAGAAGATACAGGCAAGATAGGGGATGTAAATCAAGGATTAGAAGGCTTACAAGACAAATACGGTCAGATACGTGTAGCCGATACAGGCATACGAGAATCTACCATTATAGGGCAAGGGATAGGAATGGCTATGCGAGGCTTGCGCCCTATAGCTGAAATTCAGTATATAGACTATACTCCCTATGCTATTCAGGTACTCACAGATGACTTAGCTAGTCTTAGCTACCGAACTGCAGGATTCCAGAAAGCACCCCTTATTGTACGTACCAGAGGACATCGCTTGGAAGGGATCTGGCACTCAGGGTCTCCTATGGCAGGATTGATTAATTTCCTCAGAGGAGTCTATTTCTTAGTGCCTCGTAATATGACTAAGGCAGCAGGGTTCTATAATACTTTATTACAGGGAAATCAGCCTGCTTTCGTAGTGGAATGCCTTAATGGTTATCGTAGTAAGGAAAAAATGCCAAGCAATTTAGGTGAATTTACCACTCCTATTGGAGTAGTTGAGGTTATCCGCCAAGGACGAGATATTACAATTGTTTCCTATGGATCTACTTTACGTATTGTGGAACAAGCAGCTATTGAATTAGAAAAAGTAGATATTAGTGTAGAAATTATTGATGCTCAGTCCTTAGTACCTTTTGATATAAATCACGATACTCTTAAAAGCATCAAAAAAACCAATAATCTACTTGTTGTAGATGAAGATGTGGAAGGAGGAGCTTCTGCTTATCTGCTTCGTGAAATTGTAGAAAAGCAGGATGCTTATAGGTATTTGGATAGCAAGCCTCAAACACTTACGGCTCAGTCTCACAGGCCTGCATATGCATCAGATGGAGATTATTTCTCCAAACCTAATGTAGAGGATGTGTTTGAAAAGGTATATGCAATAATGAATGAAATAAATCCAATTAAGTATCCTCAACTATTTTAAGAAAATTAAAAGAATATTAATGAGGGGTCAGTTGAGGTTTCAGCTGACCTCAAATTCTGAAGAAAAATGAAAAAATGCGCTATAATAACAGGAGGCTCACGGGGAATAGGTAAGGCTATTTGCTTAAAATTAGCCTCAGAGACCAACTATCACTTACTAATTAATTATCAGAGTAATAAAGAAGCTGCTCAGCAAACACTTCAAGAGGTAGAGGCATTGGGAGCAACGGCAGAATTACTCCCTTTTGATGTGACAGATAAAGAACAGACTCAGGAAGTCCTAACTCTATGGCAAGAAGCCCATAAGGAGTATCTGGTAGAAGTTATTATCAATAATGCAGGGATTACTCGCGATGGATTATTTATGTGGATGTCTTATGAAGATTGGGATAAAGTCCTTAGAACTACTCTAGATGGCTTCTATAATGTAACTCATTTTTTTATTCAGAAAATGTTGAGAAATCGGTATGGAAGAATTATCAATATTGCTTCTGTCTCTGGAGTAAAAGGGACTTCAGGACAGGCAAATTATTCTGCTGCTAAGGGGGCTTTGGTAGCTACAACTAAGGCTTTAGCTCAAGAAGTAGCCAAGCGTAATATTACAGTAAATGCAGTTGCTCCTGGCTTTATACAAACAGATATGACTGCCTCACTGAATGAAGAGGAACTCACCAAGATGATTCCCTTAGGACGGTTCGGGAAAGCAGAAGAAGTTGCTGATCTTGTAGCTTTTCTTGCTTCTAGTAGGGCAGGGTATATTACAGGTGAAGTGATAAATATTAATGGAGGGATCTATTCATAGATGCTCTAACTAAGCATTTGAGTAAGGCTGATGAACTCTCCTACAGAAAGAGCTTCAGGACGTTTGTCAAAGATGACATTTTCTTTTAAGGCACCTTTGGAGTCAAGGAATGATTTTAGACTATTTCGCAAGGTTTTTCTACGTTGTCCAAAGGCTGTTTTTACAATAGAGAAAAAGAGTTTTTCATCACAAGGAAGAGTATAATTCTCTTTACGAGTAAGCCTAATTACACCACTTTTCACTTTTGGAGGAGGGTTGAATACATTCTCATTCACAGTGAAGAGATACTCAGCCTTATAAAAAGCTTGTGTAAGTACAGAAAGGATGCCATAGGCTTTTGAACCTGGAGTTTCACAGATACGTTCTGCTACTTCTCTCTGAAACATTCCTGCAAATTCAGGAACAAAAGCTCTGATTTCTATAAGCTTAAAAACGATTTGAGAAGAGATATTATAAGGGAAATTTCCTATGATAGCAAAAGGTGTTTTAGAAAAAAAAGTGGTAATATCAAACTTTAGAAAATCCTCTGCAATGATATGATTTTTTAACAGACTAAAATTCTCTTGTAAGTAATTCACCGATTCGGTATCTATTTCTATGACAAAAGTCTCAATTTCTTTTTCTAGAAGGAACTGAGTGAGAACTCCTGTACCAGGTCCTATCTCTAGAATTTTTTGATAATTCTTGAGGGACAAAGTGTCTGCAATGCGCCTAGCAATACTAAAATCTGTTAGGAAATGTTGTCCTAGATGTTTTTTAGGTGAAACAGGTGATTTTTTCAAAGTAAAGATTGTTTTTTTAGTTTTTTGATATCTTCTATAAGCATAGTAATTCCCTCTTTTTCAGTGCCTTTGTAAAAGAAAATAGGATTGCCATCCTTTCTTTTTCGAGAGATAATATTTCCCTGTGTATCTATAAGAGCGAATAGTCCAGAATGCTCGAACTCTGCAGGTGTATTACCAGATTTCGCATAGATATTGAACCCTTTATTAGCCAATTCATAAATAGTTTCTTCATCACCCGTAAGCAGATGCCAATGAGGGGAAGTAATGCCTTTTTCTTTGGCATATTCTTGTAGTTTTTCAGGAGTGTCTTCTTCAGGATCAATGGAGAAAGAAGCAATTCCTATAGAATTATCAGGGAAAGCATTCTGTACAGCCACCATATTTGCTGTCATAACAGGACAAATAGTGGGGCAGGAGGTAAAAAAGAAATCAACTACCCATATTTTTCCTTTAAAATCTTTATTACAAATGGATTGATTATGTTGGTCTGTGAGGCAAAAATTAGGGACTTTACCTAGGATAACAAACTCATCAGGGGCTTTCCTTCGCCAATGATCTATTCCCCAAGTAATCCCCATAAGGATACAAACTGTACTAAGAGCCAAGAAAAAACTCTTTAATTTTGTAACTATCATAAGTAGTCTAAGGAAGATTCAAAACAAAAGTGAATAGTTGAAAAATAAGGTTATTTTTAGCTATTCACTTTGACAATTGTTATGTTTAGTTTAATCTGAATACAATAGGGTAGGAGTAGATTACAGCCACGGGTCTATCACGTTGTTTGCCAGGGATTAGTTTAGGAAGCTTTTCTATTACGCGACGAGCTTCTTTTTCTAATATTTTTTCTTTACCCTGAACATTGGTTACCTCTACATTACCATCTTTTTTGATACGGAATTGTACGATAATTCTTCCTTGTAATCCCATATCTATAGCAGGTTGAGGATACTCTAATGTTTTCCTTACGTGGGCATCTAGTGCCTTTTTAAAGCAATTTTCCTGTTCTGGCTTAGGTACATCTTTACATTGAGGGAACATAGGTTTTTCCTCTAGTACATTGAAAGGAACTTCATCAGGAATTTCCTCCTCACCACCTCCTGTACCGGTTCCTGTACCAGTTCCTGTACTATTAAGATTAGGTCCTTTATTGGCATTATCCTCCTGAGAAGATTCTTGAGGTTTGAGATCTGTATTTACCTTTTCTTTATTATCCACCTCTTTGATAACATCAGGAGCTTCTACTTCCTTAGGAGGTTCAGGTTCTTGTTGTGGAGGAGGAGAATTGTCTTCTAGTCTGAAATCAGTTACATCTTCGGTGACATCAAAAACTTCTTTTTCATCTACTCGTTTTCCAGGTTCTTCAGATGTTTTGTAGTTAATAGCATATAGACTAGCAAAAGTAGCTACTGCTAATCCTATGGAGAAGAAAAGCCCTGTACGTTTTTTTAGATCTGCATTTGGATTTTTTTTAGGCTTCATATTAAACGGTTTTTTAAATTCATAATTAAGGGAAAAAATAGAGAAATAATAAATTTGATTAATCAATAATTATGCCATTTTTTATTTTTTCGGAAAAAAGTTAAACAAAGAAGCCATTCTTTTGGGAATAGCTTCTTTTTTTTGATTGGTTTTCTGAGATTTGATTAAATGAATTATTTATGAAAAAAGAATTAATTATCTGTTCTTAAGGTATAATTCACTTACCTTATCCCAGTTGATAACATTGAAGAAAGCCTCAATATATTCAACACGGCGATTTTGATAATGTAGGTAATAAGCGTGTTCCCAAACATCTAATCCAAGGATAGGAGTTCCACATTGGCAATGAGGCATTAGTGGATTATCCTGATTAGCTGTCGCACAGATACTTAGTTTTCCTCCTTTATGAGCGCAAAGCCAAGCCCAACCAGAACCAAATTGAGTAGTTGCAGCCTTTGAGAAAGCCTCCTTAAAAGCTTCAAAGGAACCAAAATTTACATTGATAGCCTCAAGAAGCTCACCTTTTGGAGTTTGTCCTTTGTTAGGAGAGAGAATTTCCCAGAATAAACAATGGTTGTAATATCCACCACCATTGTTACGAACAGCTTTGTTCTCAACATCTAAGTTGAAGAGAATATCTTCAATAGATTTTCCTTCTAAAGGAGTTCCTTTAATAGCGTTATTTAGGTTGTCTGTATAGGCTTTGTGGTGCTTGGAGTAGTGAATTTCCATTGTACGCGCATCTATATAAGGCTCTAAGGCATCATACGCATAAGGAAGTTGAGGTAATTGAAATGACATAAAATTTTATTTTTTAATAATAAAGCGCAAATATATAAAAAAAATTGATATTATACAAATATTATTATAGAGCTTTTTTTAACAATATGAGACTATGTTCTTTTCCTAAGGATTGATTATACAATAGTAGGTAACTTGTTGGGTTTTGTTTGCCTTCTTTTTCAGGATAAAGTTTCATTTCAGGAGGAATAATACCTGTTTTGAGAATGTGGCAGGCAGCCCATAGTCCGAAACTAGAGGCTGTAAAGAACTCTCCACATAAGTGCTTGTAACATAAGATGGGTACAGAGGGAAAAAGATGTTCAAAATGTGAAAAATAGGGAGTGTCTGCTATATTCCCATTTCTTCCAGAAATGACCATTTCTATATCAGAGAAAGTGATTCCTTCTCTGGAAAGGAAATTTTTGACAAATTCGGCTATTTCGTCAGGTTCTAATTGATTACATAAAGAAATATTAATTACTTCGGCAAAAGAATTTTCATTCTTTTTATCAGATAAAGCAAAAAAAGAAGCCCCTTCTCCTAAACAAATTCCAGAAGTCTCTGATGAGAGCAAATCCTCAGAGAGTTCTTCTTTCTTCTTGAGAATCCCTGCTAATTCATACAGATAAAGAGTGTGAGGAGCCTGTTCTTCTACACCTCCAATGAGGATTTCCTTTAGAAGGCTCTGCTCCATTTGCATCTTGGCTTCTAATAAGGCACTTTCAAAAGAAAAATTTCCATTTACATAGGTGAAATTCATTCCTTTGCATTGCATATTTAGGGCTATCTGTCCTGCTACAGTATTATGGGTAGATTGTATGAAGGCTGTAGGGGTTAGGTACTGTTCTTGATTATCCAATATACCCTTGAGGAATTTCTCGGAATCCTGTAAGCATCCCATTCCTGTACCCACAAGAATAGCTTCAGGCATAGCTATTTGAGCCTGTTTCAGAGCTTCTGTAGCAGTTGCTACGCCCATTTTTACCCCTTTTGCCATTCGGCGGCTTGCAGCAGGAGAAATGAAAGGCTTGTAATCAGGTTCTAGAGCGATAAGTATATTGTCTCCTTGTTTTTCTAGAAAAGAAAAAGGAAAAGTGCTTGTGAAAGTAGGCTGGCAAGAGATACAGGACAAACCATTAATAAAGGTACGACTCATAGACGAAGAATAAAAGCTGAGAATTTATAAAAAAAGGCTGTCCAATGACAACCTTTTTAATTATGTTTAAAAATAGAAAATTATTTTCGTATTTCTTTGATACGGGCTTTTTTACCACGTAATTCACGATAATAGAAGATACGAGCACGGCGTACTTTTCCGCGTTTGTTAAGTTCTATTTTCTGAATAGCAGGCATATTGATAGGGAAGATACGTTCTACTCCTACATCACCTGACATTTTACGAATAGTGAAAGTTTCTGTAGCTCCTGTTCCTCTACGTTGGATAACTACTCCTTTGAAGAACTGAACACGAGATTTTTCACCTTCTTTAATCTCATAATACACTGTAATAGTGTCTCCTGTTGAGAATTCAGGAAAATCTTTTTTGGTAATTAAGCTGTCTTGTACGTACTTTACTAAAGACTCCATAAAAATATAAAAATTAAAATTAATTCTAAGTAACATACACGTCCTTCGCCAGAGGTTGCTTAGCGGGTGCAAAGATAGTATTTTTTTTTTATCCTTATACAAAAAATAAAAATATTTTTATGGATATATTTCTCTCAATTAAAAAAAATAAGTATTTTTGTAGCTCAAAAAATGAATTATCAAAAAATGATGAAATACAATACTATCTTTCTCGCATTTTTGTCTTTCCCTTTGTGGTCACAAGAGAAAATGTGGTCGCTTACCGACTGTATAGAATATGCTGTGGCTAATAATATTTCTGTTAAGAAAACAGAACTGAATCAGCAAACAGCCACAGTTAATTATCATCAAGCCAAAAGTAACCGCCTACCTAGTGTCAGTGGAAATGCTTCCTTGAATGTTAATAATGGATCAGCAATCAATCAAATTACCAACGATAGGGTGAATCAGACTATACTGACCAATAGTCTTGGGGTAAACGCCTCGCTTCCTCTTTATCAAGGAAATAAATTAAACCTACAAATACAACGTACAGGGCTAACCCTAGAACAGAATGAATTATATGTGAAAGAAGCCAAGAATAATATAACTCTTAGTGTGCTTGAGGCTTACTTGCAGGCTCTTTATCAGTATGAGAATATCGCTGTAGCGAAGAATACTGCCCGCTCCTCAGAAGAGGAGTTGGCTCAGGCTAAAAAACGCTTTGCCAGTGGGGCTATTGCAAAAATAGACCTGATAGAGATAGAAACACAAAACGCTAATAATCAGTATAATATCATACAAGCACAGAATCAGTACGAAACACAAGTACTTACCCTAAAACAACTCTTGGAACTGCCTATAGGAACTGATTTCAAGATTCAAATTCTCCATAAGGAAGAAGTAAGCGAACCAATTGAGGATAAAGAAGTTATTTTCCGAAAAGCTCTTGAACAGCTTCCCAATGCCAAAATATATGATAAGCAAAAAGAAATCGCACAGAAGGATATACAAATAGCTAAATCGGGCTATCTTCCTACTCTTTCATTAAGTGCTGGGCTTAATACAGGTTATTCGAATCGGGCTAATGAATCCTATAGAACTCAATTGGATAATAATTTTGGTCAAACAATAGGGCTTTCGCTCAATATTCCTATTTTCTCTCATTATCAGAACAGAAATAATGTTGCTCTGGCGAAAATTTCAGAATCTCAAGCTGAATTAGACAAAAAGCAGGCAGAGAAAGACCTTTATACTAAAATAGAAACTGCTTGGCATAATGCAACCACTCGTCAGGCACAAGAGGTAGCCTCCAAGACAGCAAGAGATAATGCTAAGCTAGCATATGAATTAGCTCAGAAAAAACACGAATTTGGAAACCTTACCAATACAGAACTTCTAGTGAGTAGAAATACTTACCTTAATGCAGAACAGATCTATCTGCAAAATAAATATATGGTAGTTCTTTATCAGCAATTATTGAATTTTTATCAAGGAAAACAAATAAATTTATAAAAAAACAAATACCAAACAAAAGAATGAAAAAGATAATAAGAAATAGTATTTTTCTCCTTCTGCTTATAGCGGTAGGCTATGGAGTGTATCATTTTTTCTTCAGGGAAAAACCAGCTATCATAGTGATACAGAAGCAGAAAGTAGAAAAAGGAGATGTAACCACAGAAGTAACAGCTACAGGGAGTGTACAGCCTGTAGATGAGATAGAGGTGGGTACTCAAGTTTCTGGATTGGTTAGTAAGATATATGTTGATTATAATAGTCAAGTAAAAAAGGGGGAGCTTATAGCAGAGCTGGACAAAACTAACTTACAGGAAAATGTTATCAACGCTCAAGCCAATTACAATGCCTCCCTGAATGAGGTTACTTACTACCAACAGAATTATGATAGAAAGAAAAGTATGTATGAAAATCAGATAATTAGCAAGGCTGATTTTGAACAGGCATACTATCAATTGCATAATGCCAAAGCGGCAGTAACACAACGCTTAACAATGTTAAACCAAGCCAAAACTAATCTTGGTTACGCTAATATCTATGCTCCTATTGACGGAATTATCCTCAGTAAAGAAGTAGAAGTAGGGCAGACCGTCGCAGCTTCTATCAGTGCTCCTACTCTTTTTAAAATAGCTAAGGATATTAAGAAAATGCAAGTAGAAGCCAATGTAGATGAGGCTGATATAGGTCAGGTTAAGTTAGGACAACGGGTAACTTTCACTGTAGATGCTTATCCATTGGAAGAATTTCAAGGAAAGGTATCTCAAGTGCGTCTTTCTCCTACAACAACCTCCAATGTGGTTACTTATACCGTGATTATTGAGGCTGATAATTCAGAAGAAAAGCTAAAACCAGGACTTACAGCTACTATTGTCATTTATACTAATGAACTAAAAGGAGTAACAATTGTTAATAATAAAGCGATTAATTTCACTCCTGATACTTCTCTTCTTTCGGAATATTATCTACAAAAAGGCATCAATGCCCAAATTCCAACTATAGAACTCAGTAAAGGGAAAAACAAACACGTATGGGTAGAGAACCCTGATGGTAGTCTTTCTCAGAAAGCCATTGTTATAGGAAGTAATGATGGGATTAATGTAGAAGTGATAAAAGGTATCTCAGAAGGGGAAGAGGTTATCACTTCTCTTAGTACTATAACTCCTTCAGCAAAGCCTACAGGGAACTCAAATGGAGGAAGCCCTTTTATGCCACAACCTCATAAAAGACGGAATAGTAAATCAAAATAGGGACTAAGGGATAATTATGAAAAAAACAATTATAGAAATAAAAGATATGAAGAGAGAATTCAAGATGGGAGGAGAGACCCTGAGAGTTCTCAAAGGAATCAATCTGAATATCTATGAAGGAGAATTTGTAACTATAATGGGACCTAGTGGTTCTGGAAAATCGACACTTTTGAATATCTTAGGTTGCTTGGATAGGCCTACTTCAGGAGATTATATTCTGGATGGAATTTCTGTAAAAAATATGTCTAAAAATGAACTTGCGAATGTAAGGAATACTAAGATAGGTTTTATTTTTCAGTCCTATAATCTTTTGGCTCGTACTTCAGCGATAGAGAATGTGGAACTTCCCTTAATGTATAACCCTAAAATCTCTGCCAAAGAACGCCGAGAACGGGCTATAGAAGCCTTAAAAAAAGTAGGACTAGAATCCCGTTTGCATCATATGCCAAGTGAGCTTTCAGGAGGGCAACAACAACGTGTAGCCATAGCTCGTTCCCTAGTGAATGACCCCGTTATTCTACTGGCAGATGAAGCTACAGGAAACTTGGATACTCGTACTTCATATGAAGTAATGGAACTTTTCCAAGAGCTTAATGATAAGGGAAGTACAATAGGTTTTGTGACTCACGAGGATGATATTGCACACTTCAGTAAGCGAACAGTTATTCTCAAAGATGGAAACATTATAGCAGATAAACTAATAGAAAATCGCTTTGATGCAAAAGAAGAGCTCAGGAAGATAAGAGCTACCTCCTCTATATAATCTTTTAAATTATTGATATATAAGCTGTTTGGATATTTTTTCAGACAGCTTTTTTTCATACACTTTCACACCTAGGCAAGCTACCTTTGCATAAGTAAAAATCAGTTTTATGTTTAATTCTAAATTGTAGGTATTATGAAAAAGTTTGTCAAATTTGTAACGTTTGTAGTTGTTTTAGTATTGACTTTTACAGCTTGCCAGAAGGAAAAAGAGAGTGAAATACTCTTACAGAAAGAAAATTCCTATTTTGATACTCATAAATATCGTGGAGTGTTCTCCAAGGAAGATTTAAGGAAAGTTAGGAAAGCTTCTAATGTATCTAATGGAGCGGGAAATCAGAATATTCCTCTTTCGTTTGATCTAACCTCTCAGATGCCTCCAATGCACCCTGTAGGACAAGGATATAATGGGGCTTGTCTTTCTTGGGCTGCTAGCAGTGTGGTTTCCTATCTTCAACATAAGAAAAATAATACACCTTATACAGATGAAACCATAATGAGTCCCTCTTATTTGTTCTCCCAACTGAGAAAATTTGATGAGTACGGAAATGAGATAAGTGACTATATTCCTACTTTCGATATGTTAAAGGCTGAGGGCATTTGTACAATAGCTCAAAAACCTTCTAATGAATATGATATAAGACCTAATGATTACCAAAGAGAACAAGCAAAGAAGAATCGTATCAGAAATTATGAAAGGATAAGCTTTTCTCAGATAAAGGAAAAAATAAGTAAGGGAATCCCTGTTATAGTAGCTTTTTACCTCTCTGGAGGAGCTGAGGGAACTTTTAGGGAACCTTTTGTAGATACTCAAAATAGACGTATATGGAATCGTAATGATAATCAAGAATCCTATGCACACGCTACGGTTATAGTAGGTTATGACCAAGAATATTTTTATCTTTACAACTCTTGGGGGACTTATGATAGGCAAGGAGTTCACAATGGATTAGTTTATGTGACTTATGATACTCTGGAAGAGGCTCTTCAAAGATATTATGGAGTAGAATCTCTATTTATTCTTTATGGAGATGAAAATATCCCAACGATTCCTCAGCCCTATACTCCAACACCTCAGCCAAAGCCCTATATCCCAGAACCTCAGCCAGCTCCAACTCCAGAACCTCGGGAAGAACGAATAAGTGTAAATTCTAATTATCTCAATTTCAGTGAACTTGAAGTTAATCAACAAAGTACAGAATACCTCTCTATTAGAAATGAAGGTAATAGAGAAGCTTACCTAAGATTTCGTATAGAAGGCTATGGTTTCCGATTGCAGGAATATTCGAGGAATCTTTCCCAAGGAGAAAGTTTTGAGCTACCAATTATATTTGCTCCTACACAAGAAGGAAGGCTTTCAGGAACATTGATTATCAGTTCTTCTAATGATGAAAAAAGGATATCACTTTCTGGTTATGGAAAAGAAAGAAGAGAATACTACCAAGTACAAGCAGAATATGTATCTTACTTACCAACAGGTACTTGTGGAATCCCTAATGAGACCATTCAAGGTAAGATAGAAGCATCAACTTCAATAGTAGAAGAAGATGGAAATAGGCTTAGGATAACATTAATACTACGTAAAACAGATAATAGCTCTTTCAGGAGAGGTGGTCGACTTTATGTTAAGCTAAGAGAATTCTGTGCAATGCCTGTAGATAGAGCAGGAAAGTATTATTACTCGGGAGCTAATGAGATAACCCAAACCATCACTGTAAATAAATCACAGGTAGATTATCAAGGCTTAAGGATATACCTTTTAACTATAGCCGATGGAGGAACAAATGAAAGGAATTACTGTGCTATTAGGATTACTAAGAACTAAAAATAGGTTTTATTAAAATAAGTTTTATAAGTGCCTAACATAGGATTGTTAGGCACTTATTTGGTAAAATAAAAATTGTAAAAAATATAAATAAAGCTATGAAAAATATAAATAAAAACGTATCTTTGGCAGGAGATAATCGCATAAATATAACAGAAGATATGAAAGTCTTAGAATCTATTGTAGATGTATTTAAAAAAGAAGAAAATTCATCTTATTCAATATGTTTTTTAGGAAGTAATAGTGATACTATTTTTGATGAAAAAGATGGAAAAGAGGCTCCTATTACTCAGAAGTATATAGTGGATTTAGTAAATTATATATTTCAAGCTTTTCTCAACTCAGATAAGATAGATAATCTTAAAATTGTAACTACTGGAGGAGATGGAATACAAAAATTAATCTCTCAGAATTTTTCTAGATTGAGAATAAATCATAAGAATGATTTAATATGTAAGGGAAAATATCTGCAAAATATAGCTGTCACAATAGATTCTAAGAAAAATTTAGAAACGAATCCTGCTAACGATTATTCTATAAGAACAGAAAGTGCTACTTCTCAGAATCAAACGATGATAAATCTTTCATATTTATTTATAGGACTACCAGGAGGAAAGGCAACTTTGAGTAGCTTACTAATGATATATAATTTTTTGGAACATACAAATAAAAATCAAGGAGAATATAGGTTATTATTGCACTCTTTTTGGGAAAAAATGTTCGAACAAGGAAATTATATGATATCTGAAGTGTCTATTTTCACTGATTTCGATAAATTATCAATATTTCCTAAGGAAAGAGTTAGCCTAAAAGAGATAAAACCTACAAAACAAGAAAAACCAAATTTGGAAAGCCTAAAAAAGGCTATTGTTCAATGTATAAGCAAGGGTAAAAGTACTTATGATGCGGAAAAGGCTATACTAGCTATAGATTTTTCTTGTTATATAGATATTTATGAAAAGGATAACTTTAAAAGAGAGTGTTATTCTAGAGGAAAATATGAGGATCTCTTGCAAGATTTTTTTAAGGAATGGAATGATATATTATTTTCTCCAGAAAGTGAAAACACATATGGGGTAACAATACTTCCTGATGGTGTATTTAGTACTGAATACATAATAGAACAACCCTTGGAATTAAGAAAAAAAGAATATAAAGTAGTAAAAACAGGAGGTCCTGGTACGGGAACTTTTGAGAAGTTAGCTAAACATTTTAATAATGAAAAATATGGACAAACTCTTATGTGGAGACGTGTTAGAATGCTTAAAGGAGATGATAGACTGAGCTTTTCTATTATTTTATTATTTCATTATCATATTCCCATAGGTATTATTCTAACAATAAAAAGGCTGATAGAGGATTTTATTACTGTATATTCTACACAAGAAGTTGTGGATATTTTTTCTATTAGAAATAATGAAATAGAAAAAGCAAACATAGAACTAGAAGAAAAAATAAATCTGCTAGAAAAACAAGCGAGAAAATCGGCGTATTCGCAGGTGTTTATTCGTAATATGTCTCATAATATCATTTCTCACGTACTGATTCATTTGCTTAAGGGAGAGGAACTTTCAGAGCAGAAGTTACCTACTCATATAGAACGAGCCAATGCCTATCAGGCGAGTTTTGACCTTCCTTGGAAGCAACAAAATAGAAACATTAGTTTGCAGGATTCACAGGAACAGTTGGCTTGCTTCTTGAAATACCTTTCTAATAGATGTTTCTATTTGAATGAATCTGTCTATGGAGTTACCAATACTGTGGGAGAGAAGAAGGTTTATGAAGAACTCTTTAGAGAATTGGATGAAAATCGTATTCTCTTGAATCATATCTCTGGGATTGAACACTTTAACTATAAATTACACTTTGTTAGAGAAATTGAAAAAGAAGGCGTAAAACAATATGAATCCTTAACAAGCACGAATGATTTTTCTGTGATGTTGCCAGGAGATACTCTTGGACAACAGGCTTTTTATAATATTATAGAGAATATTATTCGTAATACAGCTAAGCATAATTCTATACAAAAAGCAAATGAATGCGTCCATTTCATTATAAAATTCTCTGAATATTCAAGAATATATTATAAAGTAGAGATTTTTGATTCTGTGGTTTTATCTAAAAATAAGGAACAAGACCTAAATACGATGATTTCCGACCCTGAGTTTGAGAAAGATGAATATAGATTGCGTTCTTATGGGCTAGGGCAGTTAGAAATGAAAGCAGCAGCAGCTTTTCTGCGCCAGAAAGATATAACGCAGTTGGAAACCAATGAAGAACTGACTACAGGAGAGTGCTTACCTTTTCTAAAGGCTTTTGAGACAGGGCTAACCTATGATGAAGATCAACGACAAATTATTAGCAAAGAGAAAGAAAAACATTTAGGATATTCATTTTATCTAAAGAAAACGGAAAAATACCTTATTATAATCAATGAAGATAAAAAATGTTCTTTCGGAGAAAAATTAGAAAAATTGAGCCTAAAAGGTGTTCAAATAGTGTCTCAAGAAGATTTTTTGAAAGATTTGAAAGCGCAAAGGGTTTTTAATCACGAATTTGTTTTCTTGTGTGAGAGTGCAAAGGAGAATCTAAAAGAATTATCGGAAAAAGAAGGAGCTTTAAAGGGGTTAAGTGAGCATTTTTATTCAAATAACCCAGAGAAAAGAAAGCATAAGTTGAGCAGAATACCCATATTATCTTTATTACCTGAAAGGCTTATGCTTATTAAAGATGGCTTGATAGATGAAATGGTTGAAAAATCTGATATAGAAACTTTTGAAAAAAATATATGGAAACAATGGGAAGGAGAAAAGCTGGGAAAAGAATCTGAAAAAAAATATAATATATATCAGGTAATAGCAATTAATGGCAAAAAAGAAGATAATGAATATAATAATTATTCAAGTTGTAGGCAAGTTGTTCTCCATAATCATTTGAATTCTGTAGACTCTTGGGAAGAAGCTATAGAAAATATAAATATAGATCTCATTAAGGTAGAACCTCTCTCCAGTGCAGCTCAGAGAAAACTTCCTAACTGGACATCAGGGGTAAGTTTAAAAGACTATGTAGGGCAAATAGCCAAGCAAGTTCCTACTATTCAGAAAATTATAGAGGCTTATTTTAATAAAATCATTGTAATTGATGAGCGTATTCAGGACTTTGCAGAAACAGCAACTTATAAGGGAGTGCCAGAGAAGGATATTTTCAAGCATATCAATGTTTTAATTCCTGATAAAATAGCATCAGAAGCCATTAATTTAGCTAATAGAAATATTTCTCAGGAGAAGAAAAAGGTCGAAACATATATTCAAACTCATATAACTTCAGCTTCTTTTTTGGTAATCCATTATGGAATATTAGAGCGAATGTACGGAAGCGACTACACCCAAATAAATAAAAAACTTGAAGACTGGGCGAAGCAAACCAGAGTAGTGATAACTACAGGGCGAGGAAAATATTCACTAAGGGATTTGCCTCAGGCGGTAACTTATCTTAATTTCTCGGCTTTACGAACAGCTTTTATAGATAATAGGAATAAATATTCAATGAATTATATTTTAAACCAAGCAAGAAAATAGTGATGAAAAAGTTAATTGTTTTTACGAGTCAGGGTAGTTTGTCAGATATAATGCCTGAAATAGGAGATGAAAATATAGAATTTTCCAATATAGGAGAACTGGAAAAGGATAAAATAATGTCTATCAAAGAGAAAAATACTCTGAGTTCAAACATTGATCCTCAGAAAGATAGTGTGTTTCTTTTGTATGACCAGATAACACCCTCAGATTTTGGAGTTTTTGGAACTTTTAGAGGTTTTATAGAAGCATTAAAATCTACAGAGGTATATATTCTTTATCATTTGAATAAGGATGAAAACGAAATACAGAGATTTAATGACAAAGGAATATTTAAAGATATTCCTGACTATGTAAAGATAAAAATAGGAGAACACACTACAGGAAATAACACTTATTCTTTATTTGGTAGCTATGTGCTAAAGGAGGATAGTTATAATCAAGCACAAGTTTCTGAGATTATAAGTGTTATTTTTCAAAATGAATCAGAAAAAAAACTTCAGGAGCTACATAAGGACTTTCTAGAAGTACTGGATATACCCAATCAAGAAGAAAGGGAACAAGCCTTACAATTACTCACTCAAAAAAGAGATGAGTTTCTTAAGAAATAAAACTAAAAATATATTCTAATGAGTCGTATATTTCTTATTTCTGATTATAATTTTCTATCTAAAAATCAGTGTGTTATTCATCTTAAGGATACGCCACAGGCTATTATAGAACAAATAGAGAATACTAAGGTGAATCCTGAAGACCTTTTCCTAATCTATCTGGATTATATTCCTCAAGAGGAAGGAAAGGCGGTTGGCTTGCGTACAAATCATCACGGAATAGAGGTGCTTAAGCGCTTACGGTTAAAGCATTACCGACAGCATTGTGTTGTTTTTTCTTTTCTTTCAAGGGAAGATTTTGTTCTACAGAATCCTTGTCATTTGGTGCTTTATTCAGCAGGAATAACCTATAAGCAACTTCCTTTTGACTTCCTTACGGAAGATTTTAGTATATTGGAAGCTCCAGTTGAGGCTCCTTTGGACCTTAGTGCTTATTTTAAAGCAGAAAATATGCTTCCTGATAATCGCCATTTTTTCGCAAACTGGTGGGGTGTTTATTGTTTGTGGCAGTTGCATAAGGCTATCGAAAGTATTTATCTCTCTGAAGGAGAAAATTCATCTCTTGTGACAGAAACAGATAGGGATTTCTTTTCTGGAATGAAGAAAATTTGGGAAGAAATGAATACATTAAGGGGGCAGATAGCTCAGTATCTGAATCCTATAGATAAGAAAGATATCCTTTTTGAACTTCAGGAATTTCATAAATTAGAGAAAAATAGAGATAAACTCCTACAGGAAATCGATTCAGAAAGTTCTATAACCGAAGAAGAACTAATTGAGTTAGGAGAAATAAGAGAAAAACTGAAAAATTTCTTAGAGGAATTAGGAAATAAAACCATTTATGACCTAGATATACAAATTGAATACAAGAATATTTTAGATGAATACTATTATAACCTCAAGGAAGCAGTATTGGGAAGAATAAATGGCAAATTTCTTACAGCAACAGAGAGACTAATATTAGAAATCAATAAAAAAATAGAAGAAATTAAATCTAAAGATGATCAAATAAACAAAAATAAAGAACTAATTGAAGAAAAAAATAAATTAGATGCATTCATAGAAGAAATTATAAGGGAAATAAAAGAAAATATAGAAGGATGCAATATACAACGAAGTAAAAAAAGTATTTCGGATATAATTTCAGATATACGAAAGAGTTTTCAAGAAGTACCCCCTAAGATTATTTATGTGGATGACCAAGCGCAAGAGGGTTGGGCTAAGATATTCCAAAGAATGATTTATGGAGGAGAGAGTGATAATTTTGCAGTTATAGTACCCCAGAAGGAAGAAGATGAAAAGGAGATTGTTCAGCGTATATTAAACGAAGAAAAAAGGCTTAAGGAGAATACAAATCAGATTGTTCAGCGTATATCAAATGAAGAGAAAAGGCTTAAGGAGAATACAAATCAAATTGTTTTACTGATTTTGGACTTGCGGCTCAAGCAAGAAAAAGGAGAACTCCCTATAGAAGATATTTCAGGTATAAAGGTCTTGAAAGAATTAAAAAAAGAGAAATTCTCTTGCCCTATTCTTATTACTACAGCTTCCAACAAATGGAAATCATATAAGGAAATCAATAGGCTTGGGGCACTTGCCTATTGGCAGAAAAAAGGATTAGACGAACAAAATGATACGAAATCCTTATTGGAAAACTATTTTAGTTTCCTAAAATTGATTTATGTACTCTGTAAGGATAAAACCATAGCATTTCTTTATAATGATTTTTTCTCTATGATAAGAGAACTGGGAGAGAATAAAGAAATCTATTGGTGGGAAACTGCTTTCTGGAGAAATGCAGAAAAGACGATAAATAAAAGTAAGAAAATAGAGATAGAAAATGATGAAATAACTGCAAATTCAGGAAAAACGAAAGAAATTCTTCATAAGTCTTATTTTAAGAGAGAAACTCAAGAAGAGCGAACTTATGGGGTTTCTAAAAAAGAAATTCTCAGAAATTTCAGAGAATCTTGGGAACTTTATCTTGGATTTGTTTCGGAGAAAATCCTATATGATGATTTTCAGCTGGAAAACAGCGCTAAGGATGATATTATTTCAGTGAAAAAGAAGAATAATGCTATTATTGTGGTATATCTTTTTAATATTCTTGAATCTATTTATAAGATTAGGGAATCGGATATCAGTATGTATAATAGATTGCTATACTTAACCAATACACGAGATATTCAAATGGATGAAATAAAGAAATGGATGGAAGAAATAACTCCCAAAATAGCCCCCAAAAAACAACAAGATCCAGATATTTCTATTATAGATACGTTGTTAAGTTATATAGGTATAATTACCAATAGAAGAAATATAGCCACACATCAGCTGGATTGCAATAAAAAAGACCTTCATTCATTCATAAAAGGATTATTTCTTTTCCTGAAAAATCATGATTTATGCTTCTATGAAGAGGAAGATAGACTCAAACCAAAGAATAATGATACAGAAATTACTCCTATGCCTCAATGAATCCTATCGTAATTCTCAAGAAAAGATACAAAAATTCTTTGAAAGAAAGTTTTTAGGAAAAAGTAAAATCAATAGAACTTATGACTTTGTCTATGATTTAGATTCATTTAAGGAAAAACTTCCCTTAGTACGAAATAATGGTTATGATGCCTTGATAGTTCTCTGTGAGCTTATTTGGGACGAACAAGGGAAATCACATTCTTATACGGATTTCTGGGGGATTAATCTGGTACAGAAAGAAATCGCACTGGATAGAGAGATAGATACTCCTGTACTATTTATCTCATTCTGTTCCAGAGCTGAAATCCTTAGGAGATACCCTTATAAGCAAATTATTTCGCTCTATGCCTTAGGATATCATTTTATTCAATTACCAGTGTCTTCCTCAGATGAAAGGCGTGCTTTTAACAGTATGCAAAGAATATCTCCATTGGAGAAGGAAGATGGGTATCAGTACGCTCATATGCAGGGGATGCTTTCCATTATCAGGCACGATGTAAAGGATGGGAAGCACTCCGATTATTATAGAGAATGGCTTACTCAAATCATACAGACAGCTCCAGATAGTAAGCAAAAGGAAGAACTTCTCAGTCAGGTAAAGAAGAGCTCTTCCCAGACTATAGGAATACTTTGTACTAAAGCAGAGGAATTATTTACTATTGATTATCCTATTTCCTTAACAGAGGAACCTCATAAGGTACTTATCCTAGATGACGACCCAAGCAGGTTGGAGAATCTTATTAAAGAAGGTCAGGACAAAGGCTTATTACTAACTCTATGTACAAAAACTTCTGAGGCTCTGAAGAGAATAGAACAAGATGTAACCAATGCTTATAAGGTGGCGATTGTGGATTTTCGTATCTGGGATAATCCCAATGTTCCTCCTTCCGAGCTTACTATGACAGAACCACAGGGTTACCGATTTATAGAAGAAGTTGCTAAGTTAGGGCATTATTGTATCTTTGTTTCTTTTTCGAACCTTCCTAGTATGTTCCGATTGAAGCTCTCTAGTCTTTCTCATATTCTTATTGTCCCCGAAGATAAGGAATTAGTACTTTCTAATGAGCAACAACAAGCAAATTTTATTCAAAAAATACAATATTGGATTGCTCAAGCAACGGAAAGAATACGAATAAATGCTTTTAAAGATGATAGTTGGTTCAAAATATATAAAGAAGTTATCAATATAAAAGGGAATAATCGTGAAATAGATAAAGAAAGTAAAAAAATAATTGATAGTTTTATTGAAATAAGTGAAAAAGTAACGGAATTAATAGGTTCAAAGAACTTGAAAGTAGATGAGGAAATAGAAAAGTTTAAAAAACAATTAGAAAAATTAAAATATAGAGAGGAAAAGAATGTAGATGCCTCTAATTTTGTGCCTAAACTAATAATTAGGCGATTGGCGATATATCTGTATTATTGGTTTGAAGAAGAAGCAAGTATAACAGATAAAATAACATCTTATGTAAATTGTTTTTTAGTGAATCCTTTTTTGTTGAAAGAAATAGAAAGTCATACTAACAATAGAATTACCAGTCAGGCTTTGTCCCTTTCCTCAAATACAAAAGACTTAAAGAGATTTCAAGATATTCTTCTTACTTATGAAGAAAGAGTATTTTTTAGGCAAAACTATCCATATGTTTATAAAAAATATATAGAAAAATTTGATAACCAAAATTTTACAAGATAAAATTATCAAACAATTTCATACACAACCTTTGTAAATTGCACTCGTAAAACCAAGTGCAATGGAACCAATAAATACCGATGAACAGATTAAGAAACTCTTATTCTCAGATCCTTCTTTGGAGTTTAAGTATGTTAAGCAAATTATTGATACACTTAGCTCAAAGCCAGAGAGTGATAAGAGAGCATTACAGACAAAGTTAGAAGGGCATATTCAGCTCTTTGGCAAGAAAGTAAAAGAGGCTCTTTCTACTCCCGAATATGACAATTATTGCCTGAAAGCCACCCAGCGCTTGAGAGAATGGCAGCAGACTTTTGGTGAAATCTCTTTGCAGGAAGTCTCCCAGATGGCTAAGCAGACATATTTGAAATTGTATCATATTGCTAGGGATTATATAACCCCTCAGTCCTTAGAAACTTATACAAAACAGTATGTAAAGGGGCAGGATAGTTATGTACAAAAGCTTTCCTTAAGTATTTATGAACATTACTTAAGGATTATCCACCCAACACTTGATTTTCCCAAAACCAATTTACTAGTATATGGACCTACAGGAAGTGGAAAAACTTATGCAGTACAAGTACTTACCGACTTACTAGGAATCAATTTTGGGACGGTTAATTGTAATTCAGTAGTACAAGAAGGAATTGTAGGACAGACTCTTACAGATGCTTTCTCTCATATTTATAAAAAAAATAACAATAATATTAGCTCTGTAGAACAGGCTATTATACTATATGATGAGTTTGATAAGCTTTTCTATTCAGGCTATTATAATGACCGAGTACTGAATGAACTTCTTAATATTATAGATGATAACGGAACAGCTACTTTTACCGTTGATAAAGTACCTTATTTCTTCTCAACACGTAATAATCTCTTCATATTTACGGGAGTATTTGCACAATTAGAAAACCTCCAAAAGAAAAATAAGGCAGTAGGTTTTTCTTCTCTCAGGGACGAGGACGAAGGTGATTTCTATAATAATGTAAAAATCTCTGATTTTGAGAAAATTATCCAACGAAAAGAGCTGTTGGGGCGTATCAGGAACTATGCCTATGTAAAACAAATATCTGCAAAACATATCTATGAAATTCTAGCTCATAGTGAAGGCTCTCCTCTGAAAGAATACTATAATTACTTCCAAGTCAATCAAATTCAATTGGAGATAACTCCAGAAGCCTTGATGTTGATAGCTCTTTCTGCTGAGAAAACAACCTTAGGAGTAAGAGGACTTAAGAATATCCTTTTTGCTCTTTTCGCTGACCTAATGAATAAGGTAGGTACAGAAGCCCTTACAAATCATTTGGTAATAACCAAGGAATATGTAAAAGACACCCTAAAAATAACCCAAAAACAATAGTTATATGTATTATTTTGATTTTAAAGAATTTGTAAAAGAATTGAGAGAAAAACCAGACACAGTAGGCGCAATAGAGGCTTATGAGCATATATATGGTTCTCTAGAAGGCAAGGATGTTACCGATACTCAGTTTTATAAGGAATATTTCTCGAAGTTTACCTTGCCATTTACTTGTGCTGTTCCAGAGGATCTTGAGGAAGATTTTGATTGGGACTTACTCTATAGGTTAGTCTGTGCTAGTTTTTCTTGTAGTTATTATTTTGAACTACGCGAGGATAAGAAAAAAGAGCTCTATATCATTGTAGATAATGGTGAAAAGCAGGTAAAGAAGACGCTTTCGGAACTCTGGTCTTTCCAAGTACTTAGGCTTTATGAGATTATACTACTTGAGCAGATACAATTTTGGACAATACAAGGAATGGATGATCCTCAAAGAGACTATGAGTCGGAAGGAGATTTTCGTATAAAACAACGATATGAATACTTTAAAGAAGCAATAGAAAAAATAGATTTAGAAAACTCTATATATAGTTTTTTGAATTGATAATATATTGTTTTTCAGTTATATGAAAATTTCAAACCATATCATACCTGATTATAGTACCTTTGTAACAAAATAGTTTTGAAAGAGAGAAAACTGCTTTATATTCTTTCTTTTATAAGTTAGATATTTTTATTTTTTAGTATAGAAAAATAGATTAAAAAATATCAAATAATATAAAAATTATAAATATTAAAAAACGTATATTTTTCAAATTAATCTAATATAATATAATTATGAATAGCAATAATGAATCTTTAGATGCAAGAGCGATAGCAAAGGCACAATCTGCTCAAGGAGGAAGTGAGAAGAAAAATCAACCTTCTAAAGAAGAAAAATCATTTAACTCCCGTTATACTCAGCTGTGGAGTTCTAATAATCCAGGATTAATTATCTTCCTGTTGGACCAGTCAGCTTCAATGGCCGAACTCTACAGAAGTACAGGAAAGTCAAAAGCTCAGTATGCAGCAGATATAGTTTCTGATCAAATTAATGAGTTTATAATTAAAAACAAACCGAGTGAAACTTTCCGAAATAGGGTTCACTTTGTAGTAATTGGTTATGGAGGGAATGACCCTGTAACAGGTGTTCAGACATTGCTTGCGGGAAATGTGGAAGACCTAGCCTTGAGCACTCAATTTCCTATCAGAGAGAAAGAGATTAAAAAAGGAGATAAAATAATCAAAATTGCAGGATCTAAACAGTTTGTGACTCCTCGTGCTGAAGGAATTACTCCAATGAAAGAAGCCTTTGAAGTAGCCAAAGGAATTATTGATAATTTTATAGAAAAATGTCATAACGCACCAGCTCCACTTATTATCAATATTTCTGATGGTTTCCCTGAGGTAAATGGCAAGAACCAGAAAGATTATCAACAGGAAGTTGTAGAAGTAGTAAAAGAAATACGAAAAAAACAAACACCAGATGGAGTAACTCAGGTATTCAATATTCACATAGGCGAAGGAACACCTGTGGGCTTTGAAGGGGATGAGAATAAAATAAAGTCTCTTAACGATGCGTGTATCCAATTCCTATTTGATATTTCAAGCTTTTTGCCTAAGCGTTACCGAGAAAATGCAATAGGTGTAGGCTTGGATGAAGACTTTCCTAACTTATTAGTGGATGAACCTAAACCCCGTGGTTTTATTTCCAATGCCGATTCTAAACAATTTCATAAATTTATTGTTTTTGGGACTAAATAATTTAAGAAATATTCAGAAAATCAAATATGTATAGAGTACAGGTAAGAGCCTTTATAGTACAGAAAATGAGTGAACCGTTCCAATATTGTGAAGATCATTATGCGATAAGTAAGAATAGGGAGCGGTTTGCCATTGCTGATGGGGCTACAATGTCATTTTTTTCAAGGATTTGGGCTAAAGAATTGACAAATAACTTTGTTAATGACTCCAGAGGTAGAGGTTCTTTTGTTGAGAAATCAAAGAAAGAATGGCTGTCTTTTGTAGAGAAGTTTGTAGAAGAATCTAAGGATATTTATGCTCTAAATCGATATCATATGGGTGATATAGCCTCAGCCACTTTTGTAGGGTTGGAACTTTCTTTGCCTAGCAAAAAATGGACTGCACAAGCCATAGGAGATAGCTTCTTGTTTTTCATACGTAGAGGGAAAGAAATCATATCCTTGCCTAAAATAGAAAAGGATGCTACTTTCCATTTTGGTAATACACCTAATTACTTAGTCAGCGATGGCAATCACAAGGGAGAGATGGAAGAGCTTAAGGATCAGGACTTGGAGACAGGTACTTTTTACTTGATGACGGACGCTTTGGCTAGCTGGCTTCTTCAAGAAATAGATGACAGATTGCCTTTATTGGAAGCTCTCTCCAGTGAAAAAGCATTTCAGGACTTGGTTGAAAGAGAAAGAAACCAGCAAAGATTGCAAGATGATGACACCACTTTGCTAATTATTACAATAGAAAAGAATATTAGCCGTTCAACAAAGATAATTAAATTTCTCAGAAAAAGAATAAAAAAACTAAGAAAAATATGGAACAAGTTACCAAAACCAAAAATAATCATAATCCAACAAAGAGTGTTGATGATGCAAAAGTAAAGGTCTTTTTTGATAGAGATATCCATAAGGAGATGATTCGTCAAATAAAGAATGCTAAAGAAAGTATCTATATCTGTATGGCTTGGATACGGCACGAAGATTATAGAGATGCTATTTTGGAAGCCAAAAAGCGGGTTAAGGAAATAGAAATTAATGTAACTTATGTAGATAAAGAAAAGGAGAGTGAAAAAAAGGGCTCTAAACCCATAACGGATAATTTTATAGAAGAAAATATCAATATTAATATCATTCGTAAAGGAAAATCACAAGATATGCATAACAAATATTGTATAATTGACAATAAAATAGTGATTACAGGTTCCTTTAACTGGTCTTATCAGGCAGCTAATTATAATTTTGAGAATATTGTTGTGATAGAAAGTCCTGAAGTTGCTGAAAAATTCAAAATACAGTTCTTTAAGATAAAGAAATATGCTATTCCACTACAAAAAGGAGAATTTATATCTGAAGAATACCAAAAAATGATTAATGATATAATGAAAAAGCTGTTTAATAAAAAAGAAGTAGCAAATACTACAGAAGAAATGAGGGAAAAGGCTTCTTCGGTTACTGAAAAATTGTTTAAATAAGAAAAAGGTTCTATAAATGGATTCAAGAGATATAATAGATTTGTTTGCTAGCTATTTTGATATATGTATTAATAAGAATATAACTCCGAATCCAATAGAAGGAGCTACAATAGAAAGGGAATCCCACAGAGGTATTCAAATTGTAGCCTATAGGACAGGACGGTACAATATTATTTTCAAGATTAAGAAAGATGGGAAATATTATGCCTTGAGAATACCCACAGGAGGAGGTGAAATCTCATCTGAAGACTTGAATGCAATCGCTAATTATATTAAGTATAATCCGCTTCCTTATTTTGTAGATTTTTCCTATATAGGCCGAGGTATAGAACTAGAAGACGGGGAATATAAGGATGCTATCCTAATGGAATGGGTAGAAGGGCAGACCTTGGATCATTATATAGAAGCTCATAAATCAGACCCTCAAGAATTAAAAAGAATCGCTTCTGAATTCTTGAAAATGATAAAGTGCTTCCACCAAAGAGGCATTGCTCACGGGGATTTGCAAGAAGGAAATATAATCATTGGAGTGGATGGTCCCCTGAAGCTGGTGGATTATGATTCTATGTATATCCCAGAATTTGCAGGAAAAAATGAAGTAATAAAAGGAAAAGAAGGCTACCAACATAATTCGCGAATAAACGATTCTTCTAATAAACAAACCGAAAAGGTAGATTATTTTTCAGAATTGGTAATTTATCTTTCTTTGCTGGCAATAGCCGAAAAACCTTCTCTTTGGGAAGGAATTGGAGGGAATGGACTTATATTTACCCAAGCGGATTTTAATCTGCCATTTAGAGAAAATTCTACCTATAAAAAGCTTATGGAACTGTCTGCTGAGGTTCGGGAATTGACAGAGATTTTGGTGCGCTATATAGAAACAGAACTCTATACCAACCTTATTCCTTTTTATGAATATATTCCTCGGATAAAGTATGATTATATAAGTGATTATTCAGAAGACTTAGCTATAGTGATACTTGACAATAAGTATGGAGTGATAGATAGGAAAGGGAGAGAAATCGTACCTACGATATATGAATATATAACTGATTATACAAATGGCTGGGCTATAGTGACATTAGCAGGAGGCTCGAAAAGCTGGATAGATACAAAAGGAACAATAATTCCATTAGAAGAACATCCTTTATACAAACAAGCTTCTCCAGAAAAGGAAAAAGAAAAAACTCAAGAAAAAAGTGATAATAATTCCAGAGAGATTTCTTCACAGAAAAAAGAATCTTCGTCTCTTATAGAAAAGACACAACCACAGAACTTAAAGAGAAAGAATCTATGGATTGCAGGAATACTTGCTATCGTTATAGGGATAGGATTTTGGTTAATAAAAGGAAACTCTGAAGAGGATATGACCACACAAAAAGAGATAGTTCATATAGAGGAAGAACTCTACCCAGTGGAGAAACTTAATCCTATAATACCACCTATCGTTTCTCCTTCTATAGATACAGTACTCCAGATGACAATAACTAAACTTAAAGATAATATTTTAGACAAGATAGAAGAAGAGAATGTAAAATATGGTGATCAAGGAGATTTTAGAGAAGGATTTGCTTGGGTGAGGACAGCTAAACGAGATAATGGATATTATCACTATGGTTTTATAGATGAAAAAGGAAAAGAAATTACCCCTCTCAAATATGAATGGGTATCTCCTTTTAAGAATGGAATGGCAAAAGTATATCAAGATCATAAATATGGATTTATAGATACTACAGGGAAAGAAGTGATTCCTTTAAAATATGATGCAACAGGAGAATTTTTAGATGGGGTTACTATTGTACAAATAGATGGAAAAAAAGCCTTTATAAATAAGTTCGGGGAAGAATTGACTCCTTTCTATGATGAAATAGGAACTTTTTCTAAGGATGGAATAGTTAAGGTAAGATTGGGAAAGAAAGAAGGGTTAGTCTATAGAACAGGTGAAATTTTAGTTCCTTTAACTTCTCAGATAACAGGTTATATAGTAACAGTAAAAATCAATGGGAAAGAATATAAAGTCCTTGTAGGAAAAGAAGAAGTTGTAACTCTTTCAAAATATGATGATGTTTGGGACTTTTCAGAAGGTTTAGCAAGAGTAAAGTTGAATAATAAATGGGGTTTTATAGATAAAAAAGGAAAGGAGGCTATTTCTTTAATTTATGATGAAGTCCGAGATTTTTCAGGAGGTTTAGCTTGTGTTACATTGAATAGTAAATATGGATTTATAGATGGAAAAGGTAAAGAGGTAGTTCCCTTTATGTATGATTATGCACGTAGTTTTTTTAAAGGATTTGGTGTAGTTAGTATAAATGGAAAAGATGGGGTCATAAATAGCCAAGGTAAGGAAGTGATTCCTCTCAAATATGAAGATATAAGAATAAATAGTGAGAATCAGATAGTAGGATATATAAATGGAGAAGAAGTTTATATGGATGGAAAAGGCAGATGTATACACTACTGTGAAAATGTTGAGTTAGTATTATATCAGTGTGAAGAAAAAGAAGATTTTAAAAGTATTGAAAATAAATTTAAAATTTCTAAATACGAGCTTCTAAAACTTAATCCTAAACTTAAAGAAAAAAGAATAAATAGTACAACCCAAATATGGATACCCAAGCAAAATCTTATAGTGTGGTTAAATGAGCAAAAGTCAAACTAGGAGGCAAAAAGCCTCCTAGTTTTTTAATACTACTCTGGATAATTTAGGTTTTCTTCTGTGAGGTGATAGAGTACTTCTTCTAAATATTTTTTAGCTTCGTATTTTGCCATAGGGAGGTTATTATTATAGTAATTTCCACATTCTATAGCGGAAGCACCAGGGATATCGCCTTCAAAATGTGCCATATATTCAAAAAGCTGAGTGATGAATGGAGCAATGTCCTTAGAGGTATAATCGCCTGCAAGAATCAGGTAATTTCCTGTCATACAGCCCATAGGACCCCAATAAATAATCTTATCTTTCCAATCACTATTGCGGAGCCACGTAGCAGCAAGGTGTTCTATGGTATGGATCTCTGCACTTCCCAATACAGGTTCACGATAGGGAGCTTTCATACGAATATCAAAGGAGGTAATCACTTCGGTACCTACTACATCTCTACGAGAAAGATAGATTCCTCTTTGTAATTTGAGGTGATCTACACAAAAACTAGCTATTCTTTCCATTTTTTTTGTCGATTTATTTTGAAATTAATAAATTTATTCTATAAAAAATAATTTTCCTATCCAAATGCCTCCAATAACAGATAAAAATCCTATTAAAATACTTAAAAATACGTATAGGAATAATAATAAATACTGTTCATTATGCCACAATTGAAAATTCTCAGCTGAAAAAGTAGAAAAAGTGGTGAACCCACCGCAAAATCCTGTAATAAACAAATACTTTATCAGCGAATTTTCTTTGCTTAAGGTAATTCCTAATCCTATAAGGACACAACCTATGATGTTAATAGCAAATGTAGCCCACGGAAAGTTTTTTGTCCCTATACATTGTCCAATTCCCAAGGAAATTAGGTATCGGAGGACACATCCTAAACCACCTCCTACAAAAACAACGAGTATTTTCTGAACAGACATCACAGGGATTATCCTAAAATCATTCCTGCAATAGTAGCAGACATCAGTGAAGCGAGTGTTCCTCCTAACACTGCCTTGAGCCCGAACTCGGAGAGGGTTTTACGTTGTCCAGGAGCAAGAGAGCCAATTCCTCCTATCTGGATTCCAATAGAGGCAAAGTTGGCAAATCCGCAGAGCAAGTAAGTAGCCATAATTACGGACTTATTATACATTAGGTGTACAGGAGCGGTAGGGTCTTTTAGGGTTGCCAATTGTGTATATCCTACAAACTCAGAAGCTGCAAGTTTTAATCCTAAAAGCTGTCCTACAAGCATCATATCTTCCTTAGCAATACCTATAAGCCACATAATAGGGGAGAAGATAGAGCCTAGAATCATTTCCAAAGAAAGCTTGTCATAAGGGAGTACTGTACTCTCTGCAATGAGAGAATTTAGAAAGGTTTTTTCACCTACCCATCCAAGGAAATAATTGAGCATAGCAATCAGAGCTACAAATACTAAGAGCATAGCACCTACATTGGCAGCGAGCTTGAGCCCTTCGCTTGTTCCTGTACTGATAACATCTAGGAGGTTACTTCCATATTTTTCATTGGTAGTATTGTATTGTGTAGGAATGGCTTCCTCTTGTGGATATAATATCTTTGAGATGACTACAGCCCCGGGAGCCGCCATTACAGAAGCCGCAAGTAAGTGCTTGGCAAATTCTAACCGCATCATATCATCATTTCCTCCTAGGAAGTTAATATAGGCAGCAAGCACACCTCCAGCCACGGTAGCCATTCCTCCCACCATCACAAGTAGGATTTCACTTTTGGTCATTTTTTCTATATAGGACTTGATCATCAGGGGAGCTTCGGTTTGCCCTAAGAAGATATTTCCAGTTACAGAAAGGCTCTCTGCTCCAGAAATTTTCAAAGACTTGCTAAGCACCCAAGCTAGACCCCGTGTGAAAACCTGAATGATACCATAATAGAACAGAATGGAGGTTAGGGCGGAGAAAAAAATAATTGTAGGAAGTATTTGGAAAACAAAGATATACCCTATTCTATCAGTATCCATTAGGTCCCTAAAAAGAAAATAGCTTCCTGCTTTAGTAAAATCCAAGATAAGAAGAAAGAATTTTCCTGCAAACTCGAAGACTTCTCGTACCCATTCCACACGGAGTACACCAAAAGCCAAGAGTAGTTGAATTAATAGTCCTATCCCAACGGTCTTCCAAGCGATTGCTCTGCGGTTATGGCTGAAGAGAAAGGCTATTAGAATAAGCACACACATTCCTAATGCCCCTCTGGAGACACTCTCTAGGGTCATTCCTTGGTTAGGGATAAGAGCAGAGGTGGATTGGGAATATCCTGATAAACAGGTTAATAAAGCAATAAATGTATATATGTTTTTCATTTACAATGAATTATATTTTCTTTCTTCGGTCAAGTTCTTTTTGGATTTTGGCGGCAAACTCATAGTTTTCCTCCTCAATGGCTTTACTCATTAGTGCTTCTAGTTCTCGGTCAAGATAGGTTCGGAGTTCGTTTTTAGGCTCATTTTCTTTGGTTTTCTTCTTTTGTGAAGAAGGTTGTGGAGCGGTACCATATTTTTCAAGTAATACAGCATCAATGAATAAGGGATATCTTCCACGGAGGGCTAGGGTAATGGCATCTCCTACTCGAATGGGAAATAATAAGGTATTATCATCTTTTTTAGAAACAAGCTGAGCATAGAAAATTCCTTCTCTAAAATGCGTAATCTGAGTTTGGATAATACGAGTTTCATTGATTTCTAGGATATTCCTTAGCACATCGTGTATCAAGGGTGGGTTGATAGAAGTAACCGTAACCGCTTGTTGGATAGCGAAAGCTTCTGATTGCCCTATAGAAATAGGAATTTGTCGCTCACCGTGGCTTTCCTTTAGGAGCAATACAAAGCTATCGGCAGTGACACTCCCTAATGATTTTACATATACCTGTATCCACTCCATAATTTATAAGAAGATTTTTAGGATGCAAAAATAGAGAATTTTATTCATTCTCACAACTTTTTGTCCAGATGATTTTGCTAAAAAATTAATTAGGATTCTTGTTTTTCTGCGGAGGAATGCTTATCTTTGCAGAAAAAAGTTATGAATTACACATTTATTATTTTTGTTTTATTTGCTGTTTCTATCCTGTTTTCTTTGTTTTTTACAGTAAGGCAACAGACGGCAGTATCTATTGAACGTTTTGGTAAATTTCAGAGTATTCGTCACTCAGGATTACAACTCAAAATTCCTGTGATAGATAAAATAGCTGCTCGTATTAGCCTTAAAATTCAGCAGTTAGACGTGGTAGTGGAGACCAAAACCTTAGATGATGTTTTTGTTAAAATTAAGGTCTCTGTACAGTTTGTTGTTATCAAGGACAAGGTATATGATGCTATCTATAAGCTGGAATATCCACACGACCAGATTACAAGTTATGTTTTCGATGTGGTACGAGCTGAAGTGCCTAAGATGAAGTTAGATGATGTTTTTGTGAAAAAAGATGATATTGCCATTGCTGTTAAGCGAGAAGTACAGGAATCAATGGAGACTTATGGATATGATATTATCAAGACTTTGGTTACAGACATTGATCCTGATGCTCAGGTAAAGGCAGCAATGAACCGAATCAATGCGGCAGAGCGTGAGAAAGTAGCTGCTCAGTATGAAGGAGATGCACAACGTATTCTTATTGTTGAGAAAGCCAAAGCAGAAGCTGAAAGCAAGCGATTACAAGGGCAAGGAATTGCAGATCAGCGAAGAGAAATTGCTCGTGGGCTCGTAGAAAGTGTAGATGTACTCAATAAGGTAGGCATCAGCTCTCAGGAGGCATCAGCTCTTATTGTAGTTACTCAGCACTATGATACGCTTCAATCTGTAGGACAAGATACTAAGAGTAACCTTATCCTTCTGCCTAACTCCCCACAGGTAGGAACTGATATGCTCAATAATATGATTGCTTCTTTTGCGGCTTCCAACCAGATAGGAGAGATGATTCGTCAGGAAAAGAAAGATTAACCATCCCTTAAGAAACTATAGAAAAGAGGCTTATCGATAAGAAATTGCCTCTTTTTTTCTTAGAAAGACTCATAATGAACCTTTATTTCTTTAGATGCAAAAGATTGTAATATTTCCACATTCTTATTTGTTAGCCACAGGTGTTCAGGAACTGTTTTATCAGTAGCAGATAGGTTGTTTTGCTTGAGAATACGTTCTGTTTGTTTGGCTACAGCATCAGCGGAATCTATAATACGGATATGCTGAGGCAGAATCTCAGAAATAATAGGAGTAAGGTAGGGATAATGTGTGCAACCCAATACTAGGTAATCCATTCCTTGGGCTACCATTGGTTGGAGATATTTCTCTAGGAGCTGATACATCTCAGGGGTTTCTATTTTCCCCTCTTCGATTAAAGGCACTAGCCCCAATCCTTCTTGAGTAATTAAGGTGATATCCTTTTCTAGAAATTGTTCTTTTGTTTTGGCAAAGAAGTCACTACGTAGAGTTCTCTGAGTAGCGAGAACACCAACTACTTTTGTTTGTGTGTAAAGCCCTGCGGGCTTTATAGCTGGTTCTATACCTATGAAGGGAACTTTGTATTTATTACGTAGGTGTCCAATGGCATTGGTAGTGGCGGTGTTACAAGCTACAATAATGAGCTTACTATTGTGGTTGAGTAAGTATTCTGTATTTTTCTCACAGAGGGCAATAATCTCTTCTGTGGTCTTCTCTCCATAGGGAGCATTTAAGCTATCTGCTAGGAAAAGAGTAGATTCGTAAGGGAGTACTCGCACCAAAGCACGCCAGATAGTAGTTCCTCCCACACCGGAATCAAATAAGCCAATAGGATGGTTCATAGCTGACAAATTTTAGGAGCAAAGGTACGATATTTTTTGTAAAGGAAAGCTATACAAGGATAGCTCTCCCTATAAAAATATAGCAACATTTAATTCCCAACTTCACTAATGAACTTAATACGATAGAGTCGCAATTCATCATCTTCATAATCTCCTCCGAATTCCTTGGATGCGACAGCTATTTTATCCGTTTCAGCTTCTAAGAAATAGTCGTGGAGTTCCTCTTGTTGTTCTTCATCAAGGATTTCATCTATCCAATAGTTGATATTGAGCTTAGTACCACTATAAACGATTTGTTCCATTTCCTTGAGGAGCTCATCCATAGAGAGTCCTTTTGCTTTAGCAATATCAGGCAAAGGGAGTTTTTTGTCAATATTTTGTATGATAAAAAGCTTTATAGCGGAGTTAGCTCCCGTAGTTTTTACAATAAGGTCTTCAGGGCGGAAGATGTCATTCTCCTCCACATATCTACTGATGAGTTCAACAAATTCTTTTCCATATTTCTTAGCTTTTCCTTCTCCTACTCCGAATACATTGGTCAGCTCAGTAATATTAATAGGATATTTCATAGACATATCCTCTAGCGAAGCATCCTGAAAGACCACAAAGGGAGGGACTCCAAACTGCTTAGCTACTTTTTTTCTGAGGTCACGTAGGAGATTTAGTAAAGTCTCATCAAGGATAGAGACATTTTGTTTAGCAGGTTCCTCAATGGCTTCTTCCTCGAAGTTATGGTCTTCGGTCATCATAAAGGAATGAGGATTTTTGAGGAAGTCCAGTCCTTTATCGGTGAGGAACATAATACCATAGGTTTCAATATCCTTACGGATATAACCATTGACCATCACTTGCCGAATTAGAGCCATCCAATACCTGCTATCAAAGTCCTTACCTGCTCCGAAGAAGTCCTGTTCGTCGAATCGGTTGGATTTTATCATAGAGGAATATTTTCCTGTAAGGACATTTACAAGGTCTTTAGCTTTAAGTTTTTGTCGTGTTTTTTCAATGATTTCCAGTAGGAGTTTTACTTCCTCTTGGGCTTCTTTCTTAGCTTTAGGGTAGCGCATATTATCATCCATATTTGCTCCTTCGCCATTGATTTCGTCAAACTCTTCTCCGAAGTAGTGTAAGATAAATTTTCTTCTAGAGCTAGAAGTTTCGGCATAAGCGACCATATCCTGCAAGAGAGCTTGTCCTATTTCCTGTTCGGCTATGGGCTTTCCGACCATAAATTTTTCTAATTTTTCTATATCTTTATAACAGTAGAAAGCAAGGCAATATCCTTCCCCTCCATCACGCCCAGCGCGTCCGGTCTCTTGGTAATAACTTTCGATACTTTTAGGAATATCATAGTGGATAACAAAGCGAACATCAGGCTTATCAATCCCCATTCCAAAAGCGATGGTAGCAACCACAACCTCTACTTCTTCCATTAGGAACATATCCTGATGCTTAGCTCGTGTTTTGGCGTCTAACCCTGCGTGATAAGGGATTGCTGTAATTCCATTCACCTGTAGGGTCTGGGCGAGCTCCTCCACACTTTTACGGCTTAAGCAATAGATAATTCCTGATTTTCGTTCATATTGCTTAATGAACCGGATGATATCACTATTGATATTTTTGGTTTTGGGGCGTACTTCATAATATAGGTTTGGACGGTTAAAGGACGATTTGAACACATTTGCTTGAGCTATCCCCAAGTTTTTGAGGATATCCTCTTGTACTTTGGTAGTTGCTGTTGCTGTAAGGGCTATGATAGGGATATCCTCGCCTAAGCGGTCAATAATAGTCTTGATATTTCGGTATTCAGGACGGAAGTCGTGTCCCCATTCGGATATACAGTGTGCTTCATCTACCGCAACGAAAGATATTTTGATGGTTTTGAAAAAAGCTATATACTCGTCTTTGGTGAGAGACTCAGGAGCCACATAAAGGAGCTTGGTATCTCCAGAGCGAATATCTTCCATCACGGTGCGGATTTCTCCTTTGGTAAGAGAGGAGTTCAGTACGTGAGCAATTTTGTCGGTTCCAGATATACCACGGATCACATCTACCTGATTTTTCATAAGAGCGATAAGAGGTGAAATAACGATGGCTGTTCCCTCCTTCAGAAGAGCGGGAAGCTGGTAGCAAAGGGATTTTCCGCCACCGGTAGGCATAATCACGAAGGTATCGTGGTTATCCATAATGCTACTGATGATTTGTTCTTGCTTTCCTTTGAAAGCATTGAAGCCAAAAATACTCTTTAACGCCTTTTGTAATTCAACATTTGTTACACTCATAATGATAATATGTAGTATTTTTTTTTTACTTTTGCAGGATAAAATTACGACATTTTTTTTAAGTAGCAAATTAAAAAATAAATATTTTGGAAAAATTTAATAAGGTGCTTGATTTTGCACGGGAAACTATTGAAATTGAGCTTTTTTCGTTAAGAAAATTAACAGAGTTCTTAGATCAAGACTTTGTAAAAGCCGTCGAGGTCATCCTCCATTCCAAGGGTCGGGTTATCCTTACGGGGATAGGTAAGAGTGCGATTATTGCTCAAAAGATTGTTGCCACGATGAATTCCACAGGGACACCAGCTATTTTTATGCACGCTGCCGATGCCATACACGGGGATTTGGGGATTATCCAGAAGGAAGATGTGGTGATCTGCATTTCCAAGAGTGGTAATACGCCTGAAATCAAAGTGCTTGTTCCGTTGCTCAAGCGAGAAGGTAACCCCTTGATAGCTATTACAGCCAATAAGGAATCCTTCTTAGGTCTCCAAGCTGATTATATCCTCTGTGCTTATACCCATCAGGAGGCTTGTCCTAATAACTTAGCGCCTACAACCTCTACCACTGCTCAGCTGGTGATAGGTGATGCTCTTTCGGTAGCACTGATGCGAATGAAGCAGTTTGGCAGTGAGGATTTTGCAAAATATCATCCAGGCGGGGCTTTGGGCAAAAAGCTCTACCTGACTGTAGGAGATGTGATTGCTAAGAATGAGGTGCCTTCTGTACTTCCTACAACTGATATCAAGCAAGCTATTGTGGAGATTTCCCAGAAGATGCTAGGGGTTACAGCCGTAGTAGAAGGGGATACTGCCGTAGGAATTATCACCGATGGAGATATTCGTAGGATGCTTAACAAATATGAGGATATTAAGGGGCTTATGGCAAGAGATATTATGTCACTCCATCCGAAGACGGTAGAGGCACATACCCTTGCTACAGATGCATTGGACTTTATGCAGAATCACAAAATTACTCAGTTACTGGTTACCAAAGCAGGGAAATATGTAGGGGTAATTCACTTACATAATCTTATTCAGGAGGGGATTATATAGCCTATTCCTGCATATAAATAAGGATTGTTTTTTCATTCCCTTGAGGGTCTATACACTTAAGGGAATGCTCCCCAGGGGAGAGAAATAGCTTCATATCGTGGAAGTGAAAGGTTTCTCCTAAGTAGTCTTCATCCAAGTACCAGAAGAGCTTATCAGGGAGGGTATAGGCAGCTCGTGCAATAATAGGTTGCGTTTCTCCTCCGAATCCTTTGGCTAGGTGTAGGATAGCACCGTGTTTGGGATAGATAAAGTCCAGTACATTCTGCTTGTCTCCCTTAAGGCAATCCTTGCGCATAGGAGGGAGGGTGGTGTAGGAAGTATGTTGCTTCTTATAGAACCATTCCATCAGTGGCGGGAGGACAAATCTGCTTTCGGAATGGATATGAGAGAGTTCTTCACAATCAGTATTGACTTGCCATTGCCTGTCAAGGGACAGATGTACCCACTTATGATATTTGCATTGGGAAGTTTGTAGCTTGCCATTAGGGACATAGGTGGTTTTCTTGGGGCAGATATCACTGGCGAGCATTCCACTTTCGGCACATACCTCAATAGGGGTGAGTGCTTCCCAAGGAGTGTCAAACCATTTTCCCTTGGGAAGGAGTTGGAAGATTTCAAGCATAACGGGGGAGGCAGTCCCCACCCCTGTAAGCTCAGGGCGACCTTCTCCAGAGGCATTGCCTACCCATACCCCTACGATATATTGGTCGGTTAAGCCAATAGACCAAGCATCCCGATTTCCGAAACTCGTACCTGTTTTCCAAGAGATTTTGCGAGAGGACGCATAATAGCGCCAGGCGGAATCGAAGGAAGGGCGGTTTACTTGAGTGAGTGCTTGGAAAGTCTTATAGAGGGCTCCAGCGCTGAAATGGCTTTTGTCCTTTTGTTCCTTTCCATAATCAAGAGGGGAGAGGTGGTAGCTCAAGGGCTGATAGGCACCTGAGCTATAAGTACCTTTTTCACAGAAATGTTGCAAATCAAATCCCATAGAAGCATATGCGCTACAGAGTTCCCAGAGAGTGCTTTCGGCTCCTCCAAGTACTAAGGATAGCCCATAATGGTCAGGAGAGCGATTAATAGAGGAAAGCTGTAGCTTCTGGAGCTGTTGATAGAACCTACTGATACCATATTGCCTGAGGAGCAATACAAAAGGGATATTGAGAGATTTGGCAAGAGCCTGATCTGCAGGAACAGCTCCCTCATAGCTATTTTCAAAATTTTCGGGAGAATAACCTGCAATATGGGTAGGTACATCCGCAACGAGTTCTTGTGGGAGTAGCTCACCACTATCAAGCATTGCGGCATATAAGAAAGGCTTGAGGACGCTTCCTGTACTACGAGGGCGATGGATGATATTCACATCCTTCTGGTGGGCAGCATCGGTAGGGGTGTTACCTATATAAGCCAGTACTTGACGTGTTTGGATATTGGCTACCAGCACACACATATTATGCACCTCAAACTGCTTATAATGTCGATAATACTTACTAACAATCTGATTGATACGTTCTTGTAGGTAGTAATCTATAGACGTCTTTACGCGCTTACCCGCTTGCTTTTGTGCCACCCTCCCTACCAAATGAGGTGCAATATTAGGGAGCTCATGAGGTCTTTCAGGGAGAGGTTCTGTAAGGGAGAGCTCATAGGTAGTGGCGTCAATCGTTTTATTTTCTAGGAGCTTTTTGAGGAGAAAATTTCTTTTTTTCTCTAGAGAAGTTGAATTACGACCAGGGTAGATAAGTCCAGGGGCATTGGGTAATACTGCCAGGGTACAGGCTTCCGCCCAAGAGAGTTGTTCGGGAGGTACCCCAAAATAACGCCACGAAGCCATATCTACCCCTACAACATTGCCTCCGTAGGGTGCGTGAGAAGCATATAGGGCGAGAATGTGCTCTTTGGAATATCGGAATTCCAATCGTGTTGCCCAGATAGCCTCAATACATTTTTCTGTGTAAGAACGAGCGGGGTTCTTACGAGCCAACCGAATTACTTGCTGAGTGATAGTGCTTCCCCCGCGCACAGTGCGTCCTCGTTGCAGATTGCGCCCCAGTGCTTTGAGGGTCGATATGGGATTTACCCCCCAATGGTAATAGAAATGAGCATCTTCGTAGGTGAGAATTGCTTCGCGGAGCTTCTCAGGGACTTTTGTTCGCTCAGGAAATCGCCATTGCCCATCAGGGGCAATTTTTCCTCCTAGGAGCTTTCCTTCTCGGCTTTCTATAATGGTTGCATAGTTTTCCTCAAAAAGATTCTTGGGTAAGCAAAAGATATAATATAGCAAAGCACTTGCCAGAAGTAAAGAACGGATTTTGTGTTGTTTGATATAGCTAAATAGCTTATTCTGAAAAAATTGCAGTGTGCTCCTGAAGGATATTTTCATTGGAAACTACCTCAATAGGTTCTGTATAGAGGGTTGTGTTATTGAGTGCAAAGATACATTATTTTGGCTAAAAAAGCAAGTAGAAGAGAGATTGGAATGCGATAATTAATTGTTAATTATTTGTTGTTGTTTATTAATTTAAATAGGTGCGAACTGTAAGCCTGTGTCATCGTTGCGCTAGTGGAGAGGATAATTCAAGGTATATTGATTATAAAAAAATCAGATTTAAATAAAGAATTTTTACTGCCTCAACCATCTAATTCTCCCTTTTGTAGGAAGTCCATGATGGTCGAATATGTGGGGGAAGAGGTTCGTACAAATTATTAATAATAACTACTCATTTTTATATAGAACATATTTATAATTCTAAAAAATAAATAGCTAAAATTATATTTTTATTAATAAAAAAGAAGAATATAAAAGGTGAATAAAAAAAGAATATATCCTCCGAATAAATTCTTCTAAGGAAGATTGTGTATAAAACAAAAAAATGTTAATAACTTTTTTTTAAGGAATTCTAAAAAAAGGAGAAAGCTTGGAAATGCCTGTAAAATAAGGTATATAGAGGCGTTAATCCTTTGAGGAACTTCTTGTGAAAATTCTACACAAGGATTATTTTGCTAACAGATTCACAACATATAAAAACTTTTTTATATATTTGCCACGAGTTAGCCTCTATCCTAAAAAAATAGAAAAAGAATGTTTAAAACAATTATAAGGAGACCAATAAATTTAACAAACTAAAAAATAGAAATATTATGAAAAAAACACTATATATTCTTTCATTACTTTTGGCTTTGCTACTCCCAGACCTGTCTTATGGGCAGACAGAGCGGGCTATCTATAATATTGTTACCAATAGGGATAAGCGTTATTGTGCGAGTGATAGAATGTCCAATTCTTTGGTTATTTCGTTTCGCTGGCGAGGAACGCCTTTGAATATAGATAATAAGTTTGAGGCAGAGCTATCCTCTCCTACAGGGGATTTTGCAGGAGCAGTGAAGATAGGCGAGTTGGTTTCTCGTGGGAGCAACGCCTTATTGCTACAGATTCCTATTGAGTTCCCTAGAGGCACCTCAGGAAGGGCTTATCGTATCAAAATCAAGAGTACTTCTCCAGCGGGGATAGAGGCAATCAGTGATCCTTTTGAAGCTCATCACATAGGTTCTAGACAGCCTTTGGAACTGAACAACCTCCAGAATATAGAAATCTGTCCAGGGAGTGCAGGGCGTACTATTGCAGTAACTGATGGACCTACAGCTTCCGTATATAAATGGTATAAGGATGATGCTGTGATAGAAGGAGCTACAGGGAATAGCTATACAGTTACCCAACCAGGAAAATATTCTGTAGAGCCTGACTTTGGGGCTTGTGGCTCGGCAATGCGGTCTAATGAGATTACAGCTTCCCTTCCAGGGGGAGCGAATTCCTTGAATGTAAAGATAAAGGGGAATGCTACCAAGCCTATCTGTACGGGGCAGACCCTTACCCTAGAGTCCGAGATAGAGAATGGGGCAGGGCTTACCTTTACCTACCAATGGTATAAGGATAATACAGCTATAGCAGGGGCAAATCAGGCTACCTATGGGGCTACCTCTGTAGGGAGCTATACGGTGAAGGCTACCCCTAACCAAGGGTGTGAGAAGACTTCAGTAGCTGCTACCCTTACCCAGCGTGATACCAATGGGCTCCTAGTGATTGCTGGTGAGGCTACTCAGGTGAAGTGTACGGGGCAGACCCTCTCACTGACAGCCTCCCTTACCGATGCTTCCCTTACTGGTACCTATAAATGGTATAAGAACGGAACAGAAATACCTGGTGCCAATACCCTTACCTATACTGTGACCGATGTGGCTTCCTACTATATTACTCTTACGGAGCCTGCAGGCTGTGTGATCAAGTCCAATGTGGTCAATGTCAGCAACCGTTCTAGTGTGAATCCAGGGGATATTAAGTGGCTTACCTATAATAATGAAGATGTTGTGTTCTCTTTTCCTTATAGGAGACCTGTGATAGAGTTGGATATTCCTAGTACCGAGACCCTTACAGTAAAGTGGTTCAAGGAGGATGATCCAGGTACTATCCTACAGGAGAATACTACCCGTTCCCATCAGGTAACCTCTGAAGGAACTTTTATCGCTGAGGTATATGATGCTTGTGGTACCAAGGTAAGCTCAGGGGTACTAAAGCTACACATCAAAGAACCTTCTCGCTACAAGCCTATCATAGGCTTTAAGCAGGGGAACTCTCCTTGTGCAGCAGGGCAGGCTGTCCTTGAGTTGGTAAGCTTGGAAGCGAGTATTACACATAATGGCACTGAGAAGAAAACACTTGTTCCTAGTAGTGATTATGGACAATATACCCTTCAGTGGAAAAAAGATGGGGTTAACCAGACCACAGGTAAGGAAATAGCAGCTACGGTTTCCAATACCTTGGCTACCTATCGCTTGATGGTCAATGGAGCATTTAACTCCAATGAAATCAAGCTTGTAGATATCAAGCTCCCTACAGCAGTACGCCTGACCACCGATTCAGGACTTTCCGAATTACAGCCTGATAGAGCCCTAAGCCTGATCCCTACCCTAGAGGGGACTTTCCAGCAGGAGTTCTTTACCTATAAGTGGTACCACCGCAAAGATGATACTGAAGACTGGGTAGAGAAAGCCGATGTAACAGCACAAACTGATAAAAAATATACTATTCCTGCTTTGGCTTATGGTTCTAATGAGTTCCGCCAGGCGGTAGGGCAATACAAATTTGCTGTTAGGATCAAAGAAGCTACCGTTAATATCGCAGGAGATGATATAGACCTCACACCTTATGCGCAGAGCTGTGGACAAGCGGAAGGGCATATGACCCTTACCTATACCCTTACTTATACAGGTAAGGAAATCCCTAACCTAGTACTCCTTAACGGAGAAGAGCTCAACCGCAAGTGGATTCTCCCTGCCGAGTGGGCAGGCGCCAAGGTGACCATCTATAAGCAGACGGGAGAGGTCATCTACCAAGCACAGCAGTACCAGAATGATTTCCCTAGCTTCGAAGCACAAGCTAGTAAGCGCGGCGCAGCTATTTACTTCTTCTACATTCTAGAAAAAGATGGGAAAACCCAAAGAGGCGTACTGACTGTATTACACTAAAAGAACTATTAATGAAGAGATTATTTACACCGATAAGGATATTGTTCTTTACCCTCCTTGCTTCTTGCCTACAGGCACAGGAGCAATCGGGCTTTTACTTACCTTACCAGATGCCTACGCACGCTTTTGTGCGATTTAATACCTTTGTTGCCAATCCTGCTTTTCCCTTGATTGTCAATTATCAAGAGCATAATGTAGGACTCTATTACCGTAGCCAATGGACAGGCTATACCGATAGCAATTTCTCCCTAATGGGGCTTTCTTATGGTTATAACTGGAAGGAAATCAATACGGTAAATGCCTTCCTCTATAAGCAAAATGCTTCTATAATGACCAACTATGGGGTGGTACTGGGTTATGGGCACTTGGTAGAGATTTCTGACCAATTCAAGATTCATATGGGGTTGAACGTCATTCCTACCTTTAGCGGGCTGGATAAGGGGCGTATCCGTGTAGCAGACCCTAATGACCCTTTACTTAATGTAGGGAATTCCTTTGGTATCAATATACAGCCAGGGGTGAATATTGCTCTAGGCAACTTTCATTTTGGAGGAACCGCAGAGAATTTGATAGATTATTCTTTAGGAGCGAAAAAGGCGATGACGGGCTTCCGTGATAAGACTTTCACAGCTCACCTAATGTACCGTGAGCCCTTGGATAGCCGTAATGATCTTTTGGAGAATGGTTATTGGTCAGTGATGCTCAAGGGAACCAAGGAGTATGACGGGCTTAACTTCGGAGGGGGTGCCCTCTTGGACTTGCCTGCACTAGGCTGGGTAAACTTAGGTTATACTCAGCGCAATGGACTCCTTGCTGCCGTAGGGGTAAATATCCGCCAACAGTGGAGTATAGGAATAGAGTATGAAAACCCAATAGGGGTTAAAGTACCTCAGTTAGGCAATACTTTCGGGGTATACCTTAATATGCAGTTTGGAGGGGAACGACAGAAGCGAACACCTCCGCCCACGCCTAAGCCCCCACGTCCTAAGCCTATTCCTGTGCCAGTGGATACCTTGCCTAAGTCCAAGCCATTACCTCCACCCCCTCCGCCTAAGACCGACGAGGATCTTCAGAAGGATAATACGATTCCAAATCGTCCAGTGGATAAAAAGATAGAGAAGATAGATGGGGTAGTGAAAGGACACTATGTGATTATCGGGGTATATGCCAACCCTAAGAATGCTTTTGACTTCAAGCAACGAATGAGCAAACGCTATACTATAGGAAGCTTCGTGAAGCCTCAGAATAGTTATACCTATGTATACTTGGGAGCAGGGGCAATGAGCCTAGAGGAAGCTCAGAAGGTAATGATGCAGAACGCCCTAAAACCGGATTTCTATAGCGGTATCTGGGTGCTGGAAGTAAAATAATGACAAATAGTTAATATAAAGGCTTTATGCTAGGGTGAGCTCATAGCTCACCCTAAGGTTAAGGTTGAAAAATTATAAAAAAACATAAAATTAGTTAAATAATTATAAACTTCAACTTTAAGAAAATAAATAAAAGAATTTCTAAAAAAAATGTATATATTTGCCTATTGCTAACCTCTAGGAGGATTCCTATGGGTTGGCAAGGCTAACAAATTGTATGACAAAGAGATAGCTTAGAGATAGCTAACTTAAGAAAGATAAAAAGTTTTCTTTTTTTTCTGTGATTTTATTATTTTGTAATGCCTTCTCTCTATTTTTCGGTATTAGTATAGGAGAGGTTTGATAAGTGAATATCAAGAAAAGATAAAATAAAAGCAATAGAAGATGGGGTTGAATTACCCTAAATGGAATATAAAAGTAAAAAACCAAACAATTATGGATGCAATACCAAAAGTTATGAAACTAAGACAACTTTTTCAGTATGCCCTAGCTTGTGCCCTGATGGTGCTTTCTGTACCACTCTGGGGGCAGGCATTTTCTACTGCATATGATAATGGTGGAAAACCCATAAGAGGAGGTACCTTTCAGCTTACGGGGGATATCTCTGATAAGGGACATAGAATGGATGGTACGTTGTCAATTGACCCCAATTGTCCTCTTCAAGTGAAGTGGGCAAGGCTTTATTGGGCAGGACATGAGGGACCAGGAAATCCAAATAGGGTATACCTTACTACTCCCGATGGGAATCGAAAAGCCTTTACAAAACAAGGAGGAAGAAGTGAGAATGAACCAATAAGATGGGATCAGGCTGATTTCTTAATCTATCGGTTTTATTTTGATTCTTCTAACGGAAGAGATTTGGATATCAGGGTAAATATTAAAGCCCCTTTTGAGGCTCGAGCTGGTTATTGTCAGCAAGGAGCAGGATATCCTTTACCAACTCTTAGAGGGAACCCTGGAGCTAATCCGAATATTTACGATGCAATGTGGAGTGGGGATAATACAGGTACAGGGTTAGAGTCTATCTTGATTAATGTTAAGAAAATTAGAGAAAATCCGGCTTATACTTCTAAGGTTGTTAAGATGGATTTCAGTGCAGGTTGGTATGGCTCTTATAACAATGGAGCAATGAAGATTAAGGTAGAAGCCTATAAAGGAGCAATGCAGACGGATCCTAGTTCATATAATGAATATGGAAGTGGTCCCTTTAACTGGATACCTGTAGGAGGAGCTCAAAAAATAGGAGAGGCTGAGTTCCCATTACAAACAGGACCTAAGGTGAAAGTAGGTGCTTGTAGTCCTATGTACAACTTTGGAGAATTCCAATATGATCCATCAGATGGACGAGTTCTTTGGATAAAATCAACAGTTGCAGGAGGAGGACAAGAATATCTAGGGAATAGTAATGCTGTAGATCCTACAAAATTGATTATCAATGAGCGCAAAAACCCAGCAGTCAATGATGATAGTTATTACTATGCTTATGCAGATGTAACTCAGGAAATGCAGGACTTAGTAACAGCAGGGAATTTTTCAGGAGAATATAAGGTAGATGGTATATATAATAATCCTGGAACAGGAAGAACAGCTTGGCATATTAATGCAGGTTGGGCTCTTATTGTCGTTTTTGAAGATCCTAGATCAGACCAATTTAGAATGGTTAAGGTTGAGGATGGCTTTGAACGTGTAGGGGCAGGAGGAGCTACTTCTCGAACTAGAACAGTTAGTGGTATTGTCACTCCTCAAGGAGGAAACTATTGGGAACTACAAGGACAAGTCTCTTTAGGAGGAGAAGATAGCCAAGTAGGAGATTCATATAAGGTAAAGGGTTCTTCTCTTGCTAGTTATGGAAGAGCCGCTAATAATTATTTTAATGGTACCTCAACAATAGGAGATAATGCGGGACGTAGTATTACTCCTGGTTGGGATGTGTCATATTTTGCGACTCGTTCTACAGTACCAGGAGAAACCTCCTTTAATATGGAATATAGCGCAACTGATGGGAATGGTTATGATGCTTTTATTAATATAATGCACGCAGTAGCGGTTGCTACAGACCGTCCAGTTTATGAGGTGCAAACAAAAATTATTAATTCATCAGGAACTGATATACAAGGTCAGCGAATAGCTAAAGGAACTAATGCTAAGTATGAAATCCGATTGATAAATAAAGGATTGGGATTAGCTACTGCTCCTCTAATTTTAGAAGCAGATATTCCTGCAAACCTTACTTATGATGGAATAGAGGGATCTCTTCCATTAGGAGCAACAATTGTTTCGGGGTATCCTCAACAAGTAAGTGGGAAGACACGTTTAAGATTTTCTATTCCACAAGCAAACTTGCCTGTAACAATGACTTCTCAATCAGCACCAATTATTATCAAAGTAAAAACTACTGAAGATTGTGAAGCTTTGCGTGATGCTTGTTCTAATAAGTTAGAAATGCAACCTAAACTTATTTATAATGTTCACGGGCCTGTTGAAAATGGATTGGAGCAATTGAGTTATGTGGATAATTATTGTAAACCAGCACCCACAACTTTCTTTATAGATGATGCCCCTTGTGCCAATGAAGCCAATAATACACAACCTTACTGTTCGGCTCTCCAGCTGGATGGGGGAGAAGGCTTTACTTATGAGTGGCGTCGTGCAGGAGAGACCACTGTAATTTCTCGTGATCGTCGTCTCAATATAGATAATGCTGGTAAGTATGTTCTTACTCGTACTCGTATCGGAGGACAGCCTAATTGTAACAATATTACCACTATTACCTATAATATTACCCGTCGTACAGGAGGGGATGCAGAGCACCCTCTACGTAATGATTCACACGTTACCCAAAAGGCAGTATGTAACCAAGATGGTTCCGACTACCTACAGATAGCGGTATGTGATCCTACCATTACCTTAACTACTCAAGGCATTAGTATAGCGGATGCTAAGGTGAAGTGGTACAAGTATACAGGTACAGGAGCTACTTCTGAAGATACTTGTCCTCCAGGGGAGAATAATATTACTACCTCTTCTAACTGGCAGTCCTTGAACACTACAGGGAAAACGATTACTTTTAATAGAAGCTGGATTACAGGTGATGCGACCCACTTTGCCATATTCGTAGAATATGATGGTTGTCCACGTACCTACTACTTCCGTGCTTATAAGAGTGAGCTGAACGCTTATCAGCTGGATAAGCAGAATATTCTACCTTGTACAGCAGGAGCTCAAGGAGCCCTACTCATCTCAGGACTTCCTAACACCAACTATGAATATAAGGTAACAGGAAGCTCTAATGCCGTGGGCTGGACAGCAGTACCTAATACAGGCTTCTCACATACAGTAACTGTAGCGGGAAGATATACAGTAACCGTGCGTCCTAAGCTCGCAGGAGGTTCTGCCGCTTTCCAGGACAATGTATGTAAGTTCGAAAAATATATAGATGTGGTAGCTGTGCCTAACGCAGAGACCCTCTTTAACCTTACCAAAGAAGATATTAAGTGTTATGGAGCCTCTACAGGAAAGTTACGTATCCAGCTAAACACTGCAGTTACCCTTAATACAACTGACTATGTAACCGTTACGGTGAACAAAGTTGGAGGTTCGCAGGTGGCTACTTATAGAGTAGATAATGATAACAAACGTGATTCCAATAATGCAGGAGTAGCACAGCTCAGCCAGCTCCCTGCAGGGAAATATAAAGTAACCCTTACCCCTCGCTATGGTACAAGCTGTACAGTTACTTCTGCGGAGATAGAGATCACCCAGCGTCCGCAATTGGCGTGGGGAACTGTGGCTCAGGAATCCCTTACCTGCGGACGTGATAAGAGTATTACTGTAGGCTATACTGGAGGAACACCTCCTTATAGCTTAAAGATAACAGCTACAGGATTTACTACGGCATCTCATAACTTGGGGAATGCTACAACCTCTAATATAGTAATTACTGATGGAGGATTTACTTCAGGCAATAAGACTTATAACCTTGAGCTTACCGATGCTAACGGCTGTAAGATAACTAAGCAGGTTACTTATACCCTGCCTCCTAAGCCAGTATTTACTACCACTAAGGAGGATGCGGACTGTAGCACTACCAGTGGTTCAATTACCATTAATGTAACAACCCCAGCCAACCTTACAGGTCAGGGCTATGATGAGGTAGGTTACCAAATCAGTAAGGAAGTAAATGGTGCTTGGCAGGGTTGGCAAAACCAATCAGGTATTAGTAACAAGACCTTTGCCAACCTCTCCGAAGGACAATATAAAGTAAGAGTATATTATAGGAAAGGAACAAAAACTTGTTACTATCCTCAAGAAACCTATACTTATACCGATCCTGCTACAGGACTTGTAACAACACCTTCAGGAGCGGATTTCCAAGACGTAATTGTGAATATAGCGGCTGGTAACGGACCTATCAAAGCCTTTGCAGGAGTAATCCAGCTGGCTTGTACTACTCCTACCAACTCTGCTGCAATACGTATTGCCAATGTATCTGGTGGTAGAAGTACTACCTATGAATACCGTATAGATGGAGGTGCATGGGTACCTGGAGGTACTCCTACAGGGCACGACTTTGCAAACGTTGCCCCAGGAAACCATACTGTAGAGGTACGCAACGCAGGTGTTCCTGCTGGAACTACCCCTTGTACTTGGAGTAAGGTAGTGAATGTAAAACAACCGCTTACCCCTCCTACACTTACCGCTACTACAGTATATGACTGTGATGGAATTGCACGGGTAAATATGACTACCAATAAGGCAGGTTATAGCTACTATACCTCTAATGCGACTACCTTGCCTACTACTGCACCAAATACAGGCTATACTGCTACCAACGTACCTTCCGCTACTTTCCCAGCAGGAACTACCGGAAACAAAACGGTACGTGTATTCTATAGAGAAACAACTCCTCCAGATCCTAATATCTTAATTAAAGAAGATTTTGGTACAGGAAAACAAGGATGTGCTACAGAAGGAATCCCTCCTGGATGGAATTGTGGTAGAACAGGAGGAGCTATAGGTCACGATGGCTATACAATCACTCCTTATACATCATTCAGAGAATGGGGAGCTTGGCGTTATCCTTATGACCATACGACTTATATGGAAACAGGGGCTTATAATCCAAGTAGTGAAGGACGTTATATTGCTTTCAATGGGGATGCCAACGGAGATCGATTATTCTATGTTAAATCGGTAAGAAATATAGAACCTAATCAACCTATAAAGTATAGAATGTTCCTATACAATCTTTGTGATGGTTTGTGTCAAGTTGATCCTAATGTATCTATCCGTTTGGTAAAAACAGATGGAACTGTTATTTCACGACAAGATTCTGGAAGAATTCCATATAATAGAAGTAATACTGACTGGAGAGAATTCTCAGGAGAGCTTGATCCAGGTAATAATACAGAATTACGTATTGAGTTCTATCTCCTAGCCATAGGAGGAGGAGGAAATGACCCTGCTATCGATGATATCTATGTATATCAAGAGCCTAAAGCTTGTTTGACTGATTATGTAGATGTAAATGTAAATATCTCTGATGATAAGAAGTTCCGCTTTAAGAGAGATGGTTCAGGAAACCCTGAACTGAGAACTGTAGCGCAAACTTGTGCAGGAGTGAATGATGGAAAGGTATCTACTGTAATAGAGAACTTCGGAACAGGTTCTTACCAATGGAAAATAACCAATGGAGCGGGTACCAATGTACAGCCTAGCTCAGGATGGAATACAAGTACTAGTGCTAACCTACAAGCAACAGGGCTTGCACCAGGAACTTATAACCTAGTGATCAAGTCACAGCATCAGCAACGTTATAGTAATGATACCGCTTGTGAGGTAACGGCTCCTTTCACTATTGATTCGCGCCCTGTCCTTACAGTAACTCAGAATATTCAACAGACCTATTTGAACTGTGGAGAAGGTCAGAGAGAGGTAGTACTCTTTGATCCTGCGAACCCGACAGCAACTACTTCTGTTTTCCAAATAACAGGAGGTTTTGCCACCACTCCACAGACTTATGTAATAACTATCAAGAGCAACTTGCCTTCTTCTACAGAAGAGAGAATTCCTCTTGTAAATAATAAGTATAGTTATATTGTAGGGAATGCAGTCTATACAATAAAAATTACAGACCAAAATAACTGTAATCTTCAGACTAAAACCTATACTGTAACACCACGTGTAAGGATACAAACTCCTACCGTAGCCATGACCGGTTGTGGTACTACTAAGCAAATGACTGTAACAGCACAGTATGCAGATGGTACTACCAATGCCAATGGTGTAGCTCTTAAGTATCGTTATCGCCCTGTAGGAACTACTACTTGGACAGATAACACTCCTGCTACCAGCAATGTGTTCAACATAACCTCTTGGGCAGTAGGTAATTATGAAGTAAGTGTATATGATGATTATAGCTGTGCAGCACAAACAGAAGTAGCTATCAATACACCAATCACTTCGGCTACAACTACGGTAACGCACCATACACAATGTAATGGTACTGTAACCAATGGTAGCATCACCGTTACTTCTGTAACAGGAGCACCTTCTACAGCTACTTATGAGTATGCGTATAAGAAACGTACTGCACCAGCAGTACCTACCACAACCCCTGCGGATGCTGACTATACAGCTTCCAATACCTTCAGTGTGCCTACTCCTCCTACAGGGGTAACCTCTGAGACTTGGGATGTGTGGATTCGTGATACCAATGCTAACCCTGTAACCTGTGGCGTACTTGCTACCAATGTAGTAGTGAAGGGACCTAAAGCCTCTTCTATTGCTAATAATAGTACTAATATCATTGTACAAAGTAGCGAATGTACTGGAAGTACAGGAAAATTGAAAATAGTAAGTATTGTAGGACAAGGACCTTATAAGATAGAACTTACTGAAGGTAGTAATCCTGCTCAGGTGTCTCATATCAACCAGACAGGGGATGTAAGTAACTATGAGATTCCGAACCTTACCCCAGGTAATTATAGCCTGAAGATTTTTGACGAAGGAAATGGTAGCTGTCAGCTATTTAACGGTAGCACTTACAACTTTACCATTACCGATATGAATATAACAGGTAGTGTAGAGCCTCAAACGGCTACCTGTGGAGCCACTACGATGAGCTTTATTGTCAAAGGAAGTAGTACAATATTACCTTCTGCTGACTATGAAGTACTCTACCGAATTGTTTCTGTAGATGGAGTGCCAACAGGATCTACCTTTGTATTGGGAGACACACCAGCTCCTACAGCCGGTGCTACCACTCAGCGTACTTTTACAGGACAGAATATAGGTAAACGCTATATCGTAGCTGTAGCTGTACGTAAGCGTGGAACCACTACGATCTTATGTGCGAAAGAGCTTCCTGAGTTCACCCTTAGTGATGCTCGTGGGGTAGACTTAACTCCTGCTGATGCGGGAGGAACCCCTAACTGTAATACTTTTGACCTTAAGGTAGAATACACTGCAGGAAACTATGACCAAGTAGAATTCTTCCTCAATAATGATGGAGCACCTGCCGAAGCAGCCAGCCCTGTACTAGGACCATTTGTAGCCTCTGGTGCGAAACCTACCTATACTTTCGCAGGATTGCAGAAAGGTCGTAGCTATACTGTATATGTACATTATAAAGTAACAGGTAACCCAACTATATGTAGAGCGAATAATTCAGTAGATTATACCTCATCAGGTAGTACAGCAGCGAGACCAAACTTGACTACAAGCAACATTGTGAGCAACACTTGTAGCTTGCCAGGTACTCCAGGGCCACTTAGAATTAAATTTAGGATTGATAGTGGGGTGCCATCATTTACTTGGCACGTGTATGAGGTGAATGCGAATGGTTCTATGGGAACTTCTGTAGCTACAGGAACTGCTACAACTGTAGGAGAGGTCTCTGTGCCTGCTTTCACAGCTACTATTCCAGCTACTGGTAAGCGTTATGCAATTGCTGTAACCGATGGTAATAGTTGTACCTCTTACTCACAGAACTTTATGGTAAGAGCGACTGCTACACCACTTCAAGCGACAGGAACTAACTTTACTGCTACCAATAATGTAGCTGTAAGCTGTGAGAATACCAATGGTAGCATTACCTTAGGAAATATAGCTACAGAACTCTCAGGAGGTGTAGGTCCTTTTACCTACCGTATCCGTAAAACTGCAAACGCTTTCTTAAGAAGAGATATTGTAGTGAGAACAAGTTCTTTAACAGAGGTACCTGTTTTCAACTTCCGTGCAACGGATTTGGATGATACTCAATTCCCTAGCCCAGGTATTGGAGTGGTGACCATTGAGGTAACTGATGAAGGTACAGGATGTGAAGTGTCTTTACCTGTGGCCGGAGGAAGTATCAGTAACCTTATAGATACACGTTATGCAGCTACTTACACCATTGCTTTACCAAATACTAGCAACTGTGGTACTGTAAATGCTAATGGTGAGGTGGAATATGACTTAGATCTTACCTTGGTGAATTATACAGGTAACTCAGGAACGATACTTGCTACTAACTATGAAGTATCTATAGATGGAGGAGCTACCTATACAGCAGTTACAGGGACTCCAATGACCTTGAAGGTACCTGAGAACTTTGACTATACTAAGCTCAAAGTACGTAACGCAACCACCAAGTGTGATGCTACCAATACCACTACAGGATTGCCAGCAGCACCTAATACAAGAATTACTTATCCTAAGTTACAGGCAAGTATCTCTAAGATAGCCAACTCTGACTTCGAGTGTATCGGAGCAGGACAATACCGAGGATATATCCGTATAGAAGTAACCCGTGGTTCTACAGGTTTTGCTAATTCACCATTAGGAGCTACACCGAACTACCAGTACCAAATCTTAGAAGGAGGTACACCAGTAGCCGGAGCTTCAGGAAATATAACTACACCACATATCGTGGGAGGAACTACGACTAAGTACTATGTAGAAGCACCTGTAATTCTTACGACGGCTCCTACAGTAGATAAAACATATACTGTAACTGTGAAGGATGGAGGTATCGCTGCCTTAGCTGCACCACTAAATTACTGTGCAGGAGATCAGGCAATTTCAGGAAGTCTAACCTTGAAGAAAACAGAAGATGATGCGGCTTATACCGCTCGTCACGGTTGGATTGGTACTACTGATGCTTTAGGATGTACTCCAGGATCTCAGACTGGTACTATTACATTCTTCCGTAATATTACTTCAGGACGCGAAGGTACCTATACCTATAAGCTCCTCAGATATGCCAATGCTTCAGGAGGTGCTCCTGTGGAAGAATATGATGTAGATGTAAGCAATATCGTAGCGGAAAATCCTGTCAATCCTAACCGATTGGCTTATAAAGCGACAGTAAAACCAGGATGGTATAGCATTAAAGTAATGCAATCACCTAGCAATACTTCTAGTGCAGGAACTCCTACTTGTGAGATAGAACTTACCTTAGCGCGTGTAGAGGTAAAAGATACCGATCCGTTCCAAGGAAACCTAACAGGTGGAGCTATAGCTTGTTACTTAGATGCAGGTTGTGCAGGAGCCACTTGTGGTACTCTTACTCAGTCAGAACAAGTAGCAAAACTTAGGTTACACGCTACAGGTGGTATACTTCCTTATACCTTTACCCTAAAAGAGGCAGGTTCTGGAGTTGTAATTGAGACTCGTACTGTGAATGCGGCATCGGCACAAGACTTTGAATTGGCACTACGCCCTGCGGCTTACCAAGTGCTCTGGGAGATTACCGATGCTCGTGGTTGTACGATAGACTATAATACACCTTTTGGTTCTCCAGCAACCACTTCAGGAATTATAGTAGTGAAACCACTAGTAAAGGTTACTGCAGTAACTGCTGAGCGTGTAACTCAGATGAACTGTAACCCTGCGTCTAATGAAGTAGTGAAGCTTACGCTTACTCGTGCCACTGGTAATACTCTTGGTTATGATGTTAAAGTGAAACAGGTAAGCCCTGTAGTAGGAACAACTACTACTCAATCACTTTCTCCTGTTGCAGGCTCTGGCATACAGGGTACTATTACCCTACCACATGTAGCCTCTGATGTAAGTGAATATGAGTTTATAATAGTAGATAAGGATACAGGCTGTGAGTTTGCTGTTCCTGATACATATCGTGTAACTAAAACACCGAAACCTACTGTAAACTTAGAAGTGACTGAGGGAGCTTGTAACAATGGATCAGGACTCTATGATCTTACCTTTAAGATACACGTAGAGGATGGAGACTATGCTTCAGGATACAACTATGAAATTAAGAATGTAACAACAGGAGTGAATATTACCCCTGCTGCACAGCCTGATAGTGCTGCTACAGTAGAGTATAGAGCTACAGGAATTACTGCACCAACAGTACCAAATACATTTACCTATGAGGTAACTCTTACTGTAACAGGTACAGGATGTACTGCAACAGCACAAGCTACTGTAGGTATTCCTCAGCCAATAGTCTTTACAGATGCCTTAGCATCTCCAATGACTTATTGTGATGGTGATTCTAATGATGATGCAGCCATAGCTATTACAAGTGCTATTACAGGAGGTTGGGGAGGTCCTTACCAAACGCGCCTTGTACGTAATAGTGTAAGAAATGAAGATTGGAGCCAACAGACACGTTATGAAAGACTGACTCCAGGTACTTACTTTATAGAAGTAAAAGATAATAAGGGATGTATCAAGGCAGGAACTTCTTATACGTTCTTAAGCTATAACAGTACTTCTCTACCTATAGTAGCAGGTACAGTAACTACACTGAACCCTACTTGTACAGGAGAAGCTGATGGAGAGATTGTTCTTACAGGGGTAACCGGAGGGGCACAGCCTGTAACCAACCCTGTATATAGCTACGAATTATTTGATGCAGAGACTCAGGCATCTCTAGGAATTATCAAAGGAGATGATACAGGACATACAGGAAAAGTAACCTTTACTGGTATAGGAGCTGGTAAGTACTTTATCCGTATTGGTTCATCTATCCTTTGTGCGGAAGATAGCGTAGATACTAACCCGATTGTAATCAATGATCCAGGTTCTATCGTAGCTAATGCGACCCTTTCTACCTACCCTGGTTGTGTGGGAGGAGGACAGATTACTGTGGAAATGGAAGCACGTCCATATATGAGAAATACCCGTGCAAACTATACTCTTAAGCTCTATGATATCACTTCGGGAGCTCCAGGATCACAGTTGGGTACTACTCAGACAGCTACAGGAACTTCTGCTCATACAGTGCTCTTTACGGGTATTCCTCGCCCTACAGCACAAACCAAGTATAGGGTAGAGATAATGGATAACGGAGGAACAGCAGGATGTGAAGCGGTAACCAATACGCTAATTCTAGAACCTGTAGAGAATCTCAAGGTAGAGTTCGCTACCACAGGTCTAACAACTCACTTGGCTTGCTACGGATCTACTTATGGTAAGCTTATAGCGAATGCTACAGGAGGTAAGAATGATGAGCCTTACTCTTACACCTTGAACCTAGTATCAGGAGGACCACTACCTTCAGGATATGTGACAACCAATGCAACAGGTATCTTTGATGGATTGCCTGCAGGAGTGTACTCTGTAACTGTGTCTCAGGCAACAGGAGGATGTACTCCAGCGACAACTTCTAATCCTGCTACCAAGACAATCACTGAAGAGCCTAAGTACACCGCTACTTATGAGATTACTCAAGTGAAGTGTCAAGGAGAAGCAAATGGAGTATTTGAAGTCAAAGATATCCGAACTTCTCAGAAGCTAGATGGTTCACCAAGAAGATTCACTTACGCGATTACACCTCGCTTGGATCAGTTCCTTGATAATGGTGGTAAGTTCGAGAACTTAGCTCCTGGTAAGTACTATGTGATTATGCAAGATGAGAATGGTTGTCGTCCAGACGTATTGACACCGGGTACAACTACCTCAGAAGGTGATATCTTTGAATTCACCATCACAGAGCCTCAAAAGCTAGCAGTAGCTATCCTTACAGATGAAACTGTTCATGAAAGTTGCTATGGAGCTGCTGATGGAGTTGTGAAAGTGCGTATCAATGGAGGTACTATCTATGATAATGGAACACCAGCGGTTAATACGGATGATTACTATGAATATAAGATAGATGGTGTAACGACTGCTTGGACACGTTATGATCGAGCTACAGGAATTACAGGATTAGCAGCTGGAACCTATGTAGTACAGGTGAGAGATGCAAATGAATGTACTGCCGAAACGGCACAGGTAACCATAGAACCAGGTTCTCAGGTACAGCCTGTGAAAACTGAAGTAGGTTATCAGTGTGTGGATGGAGTCCTTAAGTATATTGTGGATATGTCCGTAACCCCTGCTTCCGAACAATTGAATGTAACATATCAGTTGGATGGAGTGGCACACGATAATACACGTTTTGAGCTTGAGGTAGATAGAGCTACTTCAGGAGCTGTGGCTAAGAACTATGTGATTAGTATGCTTCATAAGGTACCAGGTCACGGTGTATGTAAGCGAGATGTACCTATTACTGTACAACCTCAGACACAAGTGGCTATCGACCTAGATAACGTAGAAAAAGTGAAATGTCAAGGAGGTAATACAGGAGCCTTTACCCTAAGAGCTTCTGGAGGTTCTGGAAGATATCAGTTTGGTATCAAGCAAGCTGATGGTACTTACAGATGGCAAGCCGAGACACGCTTCGCAGGATTAGAAGTAGGTTCTTATACCGCTGCTGTACGTGATATGGATCACAACTGTATTGCAGAACGTACTAATATCCAAGTAGAGGAAGAAACGAAGATCCAGATAGATCAACAGAACCTTAAGCATGTAGGTTGTAAAGGAGAGGATAATGGAGCCGTTACCTACGGACTCTCTGGAGGTAAAGGTCCTTACAGCTGGCAGATTATTACTGAAGCTGGTATGCTTTACAGAACAGCTTCTGGATCAGGCGTACATTCAGGTGGAACAGTTACTTATACGCAACTTCTTGCAGGTAAGTACACCATCATCGTAACCGATTCTAATAACTGTGAGCAACGTAAGCACTTTGAGATAATTGAGGGAGTAGATCTTACAGGTTCTGTAGAGCAACTCTATTACTGTAATACCAATGTAAATGAAAATAACACAGTACTTACAGTAGGAGCAAGCGATACTTCAGCAGCCGTAACTTATGACTTGTATGTCTCAGTAACTACACCTTACTTGGTACTAGACCCAAGCCTAACGGCTAATAGTGTAGCTAACCGACTCAGATACGGATTCACTGGAACTGCTACAGCAGACCGTCATCAGTTTGAAGGAACTAAGCAGGGTACAGATAATACGCATAACTTATATCGTATTTCTCATACTACCCTTAACGGACAGCTCTCTAGCATCACACCTATCAGAGAAGATGCTACCAACGGAACTAAGACGTATAAGATGTGGGTATACTATTATGCAAATGATAACCCTTCCTTGAGCGAACAACCATTGTGTACTGCGGAAAGAGAATTTACTATTGAATATCACGATCCGATTACTATTACCAACCAAAGTATCGCTAATGACTTGAACCTTATCAAGGTGAAAGTAACAGGAGGTAAGCAGAAATATACCTTGTACTTCGGTTCAGCTCAGTACCATACACAGGACGAAATCAAAGCGAACTATGTACAACGTGAGCCTGATGTACAGGATGGTGACGAAGTAACTTACTATGTACAGAAAACCGATTATGAGGAAGAAAACCCTGCTACAGGTAACATAGAGAAAAAAGTACGTATCTATGTGGAAGATGCCAAAGGTTGTGGTCACTCGGTATTTATCTACAAAGAGTTCGAAGATGTTGTGATTCCGAACTTCTTCTCTCCAAACGGAGATGGACAGTATGATACTTGGGCGCCAATGAACTTGGCAAGTTATCCACACGCCGAAACTCGTATCTATGACCGTTACGGAAGACATATCGCTACCTTGAATAACCGTCAAGAGTGGGATGGTACTTACGGCGGAGAAGCCCTACCAACAGGTGACTATTGGTATATCCTCCAGCTGAATGAGCCAGATGATAACCGTACCTTCAAAGGACACTTTACCCTATATCGTTAGTTAGGGATATAACAAATAAATAGAATAAGGCGACCGTTAAGGGTCGCCTTATTTGTATTTGTAATACAGGTAATTTCCTTTGAGCTATAAGCTTCTCCTTTATTAAGTACAAACTCTAAGATTGCACTAGTAAGGGAATTAGATTTTAAGAAAATAAGCGAGAATATTTTAATTTATTCTATTCTAGATAAAGGTGTTTAATAAATTAATAATAAAATGAGGAGTAACTTGAATAGAAATCTACAAAAAATTAAAAACTCGTAAAAATAAATCTTTCTTTAGTAGAATCTTAACGAGGATTTTTTAGAGGATAAAAGTTATGAACATAAGAGCTTTTTTTGTTGATAAGTAAAAAAAAATATATACCTTTGCACCGAAACACCTCCAAAGATAAATCCCTTTTCAAGGAGGTGTTTCTTATCGAATATTCTCAATAAAGAAAAAGGTGAAACTACTTGGAAATCAGTTGTATGTTTTTTTTTATTAAAAAATACTACTAGGTAATTAAATGAATAGAAACCAAAAAAATTAAATTATGGCAATAGATTTTGATAATGAAACATTTGACCTTCCTAAAGTACAAGAAGGACTTATTAAGGTAATTGGAGTAGGAGGAGGTGGCGGAAACGCTGCCAATTATATGTATAAGCAGAACATAGAAGGGGTGGATTATATCATCTGTAATACTGACCGTCAAGTGTTGGATAAGAGCCCTATTCTTCATAAGATTCACCTAGGACCTACCCTTACAGGAGGCTTAGGAGCGGGTTCTAATCCTGAAGTAGGCGAGCAGTCAGCTATGGAGAGTATAGATGAAATAAAAGCTATCATAGGGGAGCATACCGAAATGGTTTTTATTACCGCAGGAATGGGAGGAGGAACAGGAACAGGCGCTGCACCTATTATTGCTAAGGTATGTCACGATATGGGAATCCTTACTGTGGGCATTGTTACTAGTCCTTTCAAATTTGAAGGAGAAATTCGTTTAGCACAAGCTCAAAAAGGAATAGAAAACTTACGTAAGCACTTGGATTCACTTATTGTTATCAATAATAACAACTTACGTGATGTGTATGGAAATTTAGGAGTTAAGACAAGTTTCGCTAAAGCTGATGAAGTACTCACCATTGCTGCCAAAGGGATTGCAGAGGTGATTACTAAGGAATTCGAAATGAATATCGACTTACGCGATGCACGTACGGTACTCTCTAATAGTGGAACAGCTATTATGGGAACTGGAACGGGAGAGGGTGAGAACCGTGCATTGGAAGCTGTTCAAGGGGCTCTATATTCGCCTTTGCTTAATGATAATAAAATTATTGGGGCTAAGAATGTTCTTCTTTCTATTCGTTATGGAAAAGATGAAATCACAATGGACGAAGTAGCTCAGATTAATGAGTATATCCAGAGAGAAGCCAACAATGGAAGAACTACAGCTGAGGATTTCAAGACCAATATCATTATGGGAGTAGGACAGGAGGAAGCTCTAGGTGATAAAGTAATGGTTACGGTAATTGCTACAGGGTTTTCCACTGAGCAACAGCATGAGATTATGGATATGGAACCTCAAAAAATTATTCATTCTCTAGATGATGATGCTCAATTTGTCAAGGAATTGGATACTACTTCTACTTTTACCAATACTTCTTTTGAGAATTCAATGAAGTTAAAAGGGAAAAACACTACTTTTATAGTAGAAGAGGCTATTGAGAGATCACCAAAGGCAACTTTAGAGATGGAAACGGAGACTTCTAAGAGCCATATGGGGATTACTTTGCATTCACCAGTAGATAAAAAAGAAACAAAGGCTGTAAAATATGCCTTTGATAAGGAAGTGTATAAGATGCCAGTCCATTTTGAGATTGTTGAAAGAATAGCGCTTCCTCAGCAGGAAGAGTTTATCATCTATCAAGAAAAAAAAACGGCTCCCATTGCTCAGCAACCTAAGCGGCAAGAGCCTGTAAGGGAATTGGTGACTGTACAAGAGCCTGTTCTCGCAGGAGCTGTCGCTGAAATGGCTCCTCTGAAAGGCGTACAGCATGAGGATAAAATTGTCTATAACCTAGAAGATTATGCTGAGGTAGAGCAACACCTTATTCAAGCACAGGCTTCTCAGGTAGAAGAGGATCCTTTTGCTACAGAAATGCAACTGAAACAATTGCCTACACAACCTTCTGCTCCTACCAGACAGGAGGAAAATCCCAATCCACTTATAGGGGCACTCCTAGCAGGAGCTGATCACAGAAAGAAAGTATTCAAGACAGCAAGTCATCAATTCAGTAGCCAGAATATCTCTAAGATTGATGAGCTAGAGAATACACCTGCTTATCTTAGGCAAAATGTAGATATTAGTACTGCCTCTACAGCTGTGCTTCCCTCACGTAGTACACTGAGCTTAGATTCGAATAATACACCTCAAATAAGAGAAAATAATGCTTATCTACACGATAGAGTAGATTAATTATAGAAATAATGCAAAAACCTAGCATACCTAAAGGAACACGTGATTTCTCCCCTGAAGAAGTAAGGAAGCGAAATTATATTGTTCAGAAGATACAGGAAGCTTTCCAGCGATATGGATTTCAGCCTATTGAAACGCCTAGTTTTGAGAGAACGGAAACCCTTATGGGAAAATATGGAGAAGAAGGCGATAGGCTCATTTTTAGAATCCTTGATGCGGGGGACTTTCTTAAGGAAGTACCTCAGGAGATATTCCAAGAACAAAATAGCCAGAAGATGGTTTCTTACATTAGTGGGAAGGCACTCCGCTATGACCTTACAGTACCTTTTGCACGGTATGTGGTGCAACATCAGAATGAGATTACTTTTCCTTTCAAGCGTTATCAAATACAGCCTGTATGGCGTGCAGACCGCCCACAAAAGGGACGCTATCGTGAGTTCTACCAGTGTGATGCCGATGTAGTAGGTGCCAATGGTCTCTGGCAGGAAGTGGAATTTGTGCAACTCTATGATACCGTTTTTTCTTCCCTATCTCTTAAGGGAGTGACTGTTAAGATGAACCATAGGAAAATACTTTCAGGATTTGCTCAAATGATAGAAGCACCTGAGAAATTGGTGGATTTTACAGTAGCACTGGATAAGCTGGATAAAATAGGTAAGGAAAAAGTAGAAGAGGAGATGCTCCAGCGGGGAATATCTGCAGAAGCCATAGCTAAAATACAACCTGTCTTTGCCTTGAAGGGTTCTTTTCAGGAGAAAATTATCCAACTTAAGGAATTACTTTCTAATTCTCCAATAGGCTTAGAAGGTGTCGCAGATTTGGAATTTATCTATCAGACAGTACAGGAATTAGGCTTACATACAGCTACTTTGGAACTGGATGTAACTCTTGCTCGAGGGTTGAATTATTATACAGGAACTATTTTTGAGGTAGCTCCACCTAAGGAAGTAGCTTTAGGTTCTATAGGAGGAGGAGGGCGCTATGATGAGCTTACCGAGATATTTGGACTTAGAGGAATGAGTGGAATAGGAATCTCTTTTGGATTGGATCGTATTTATTTGGTGATGAGCCAGATGGATTTGTTTCCTCAGTTTCTTGAAGGAGGATTGGAGATTCTCTGTGTGAATTTTGGAAATCAGGAGGCTCTAGAGGCTTTTAAGCTGGTACAGCAACTGCGGGCTAAAGGCTATAAAGCAGAACTCTATCCAGAAAGTACTAAGCTTAAGAAGCAATTGGCTTATGCTGATAGTAGGCAAGTGAAGTATGTGATTCTTATAGGAGAAGAGGAACTCTCTCAAGGAAAAGCAGTTCTAAAGAATATGCAAACAGGGGTACAGGAAACTTATCCCATTGGGCAAGTTCAAGAAATGATTTCTTTATAAATTAAATAAACTAGGCTCCTTCGAAGGAGCCTAGTTTATTATTCGATAGATTGGATAACTGCTTTTTCAGCTTCTTTTCGGCTACCGTCAAAGCCATCTACACCAGCTACAGTAGTGTATTTTAAGACATATTTCTTATTTGGATATAGTCGGTTATAAACTCCTTGACACATAAGAGTAGCCTCATGAAAACCACAAAGAATAAGTTTGAGCTTTCCTGGGTAGGTATTCACATCTCCTATGGCATATACTCCTTCTATATTGGTTTGGTAATCAAGGGCATTATTTACCTTGATGGCATTTCTTTCTATCTCCAATCCCCAATCTGCTATAGGTCCTAGCTTAGGAGTAAGTCCAAATAGAGGAATAAAGTAATCTGTAGCAAGTTCTTCTTGACCATTTTCTTTCTGTAGGATAACAGAAGTAAGGTTATTTTCGCCTTTTAGGTCGATAACCTCACAAGGGGTAACGAGATTGATTTTACCTTGATTTTTGAGCTCTTTTACTTTTTCTACCGAATCCAAGGCTGCACGGAACTCATTGCGGCGATGTACTAAGGTCACCGACTGTGCGATGTTGGATAGGTAGATACTCCAGTCAAGGGCAGAATCTCCTCCTCCAGCAATCACTACTCGCTTACCCGCAAAGCGTTCAGGATTCTTTACAAAATATTCTACTCCCTTATCCTCATAATCAGCCAGATTGCTGATCTCGGGCTTGCGTGGCTCGAAGGTTCCTAAGCCTCCTGCGATAGCCACCGCTTTACCTTTCACTTGGGTACCCTTGTCGGTGGTGACAATAAAGGTATTATCGGCTTGTTTTTCCAAAGTTACAGCTGTCTCCGATAGGGTAAACTCAGGTTGGAACTGTTTGATCTGCTCCATAAGGTTGTCTATCAGTTCTCCAGCCCCTACACTAGGGTAGCCAGGAATATCAAAGATAGGCTTCTTTGGATAAAGTTCTGTAAGCTGCCCCCCTGGCTGTGGTAGGGTGTCTATTAGGTGACACTTAAGGCGCAAAAGACCTGCTTCAAATACGGCAAAGAGTCCCGTAGGCCCTGCCCCTATGATGATAATATCTGTTTCTTTCATTGAGGAATATTTTTTGCAAAGTTACAAAATTAATGACAAATGACCAATGCTTTAAAAAGTAATAAATGAGATTTCTACAAGCTGTATTCATTACGGACTAATAGCTCGTTTGCTTTTTAGGTCAGGCTTGTAATAGCTCCCTTCTACCTCTATTGCATCGTCAAGATTGCCTAAGATTTCGTTTATCTTCCTAATTTTAACGGGGAGTGCGTCATATTCGTTTTCTTTTTTATCCACAAAAAGGAGATTTTCTCCACGATAGACTGCCATATACTCCTCGTAGACAGTAGATGATACTATTCGCGTATATACAGCAGGAACAAATCGGGCATGGCTATCTCCATATTTGAAAAAACCTACTTTATCTCCTTTGGTGAGGATATATCCAGAAGGATAATTATTCTTCTGAATACTATCATAGACGATAGGCAGTTTTTCCTTCCCATCTCCTCCAATAAAGCCCCATAGACTGTCTTTTTGAGTTAAGAGCAGACCAAGAGGCCATTCATATTTCAGAAATTTGTATTCTACAGGAGTAATCTGCTTTCCCTTGAGAGAAAAAATTCCTTTGAGGCTGTCCTTTTGAACTAAGAAAAAAGGCAGTTTTTCCGATTCTTCATAGCTAATATAATCATATATAGGAGGGATGACCTCCTTGCCAAAGCTATCAATCACTCCCCAAGAATGCTCTTTTCGCGCACGTGCTACTCCATTCTTAAACCAGTCCAATTCGTTATAAATAGGAGCGGTTAGGGTATCTTTATTTGTTCTAAGGCCATAATGTCCTTTATCAAAATAGACCATACTTTGATCTATGTTTTCTATCTTTTTAAAAAGATAACCACCAAAATAAGGCTCATACACATAACCATAGCCCATAAAGAAGTACCAAGAGCTCCCTTTCTCATCAGTAACAATATTTTGTTGCTCATCAGCCTTGAGATAGGAGCGTTTGATATCCCAACCCAAGAGAATAGGAAATAAGGGAAAGATAAGAAAGCGAGACTGATATCTAAAGTCCTGTTTTCGCCAACGACCTCGGAAACGCTTGGTATGGGTAGTGAGCTGTCCATTCTCTACCTTGTCGTAGGTTACATACAGGCGGTTGCCCTTAGGTTGTAGCTGGAAATTTAGGTATTTGTATGCATGCTCTTGAGCATCTTTTGGTAGGAGAGGAAAAGGACTTTCCTGATATTTCTTATTACCTTGCGAATAGGCATAGAAAGTATCTCCTGAGAGAGCCTCTATAGCTGACTTGTGAGATTGACAACCACTAAGGCTAAGAGTAAGGAGCATAAGGCTGCTGAAAAACCATTTCATAGGATAAGTTTTAGTAAAGTAATTTAAGTTCTTTGAGTCGGAAAGAGCTTATCACAGCATCTTCTTGTTCTACTTGAAGTTCCCCATTTTGGCTAACGCCTCTGATATATCCTATAAAACGTTCTCCGTTAGGAAACTCAAAGGTGGAAGGTTTATCTTTGCGGAATAGATGTTGATGATACTCTTCCAAAAGTGCTTCAAAATTTTCAGGACAAAGATTAGATAAATTAAAAGCTATCTCTTTGAGAATCATTTGTAAAACTTCTTCTAAAGGAAAAGTCCGTCCTGTAATCTTCTGGAGAGAAGATACATTAGGAAGTCCTTCAAAAAAAAGTTGATTCACATTCAGTCCAATTCCAATAATACTATTGGTAATAAGTTCTTTATTAAGAATATTTTCAATAAGTATGCCACAGATTTTCTTTTTAGCTGACAGAATGTCATTAGCCCATTTTACAGCAAGGTCAGGGATATATAATTTTTTTAGAGCATTAAAAATAGCCAATGAAACGCTTATATTCAGCAAAAAATGATATTCAGAAGGAAGTACGTCAAACTTCTTTAATATACTAAAAGTGAGATTTTTATAAGGTTCTGAAATCCATTTTGCTCCTTGTTGTCCTCTGCCTTCTGGCTGTGAGAGAGCCCACACACACGTGAGGTCAGCGACTTCTTCCTTCTTGATGAGTTCTTTCAAATAAGTGTTGGTAGAATTTGTGGCATTAAGTTTGATAATTTCCATAAAATGTTATACCTTTGTCGCTTTGCAAAAGTAATTAAAAAAATTGAATGTCGAACGAAAAAAATAATACGCAGGAAATACTTTCTTCCATTCTGGAAGGGATACAGAAAGTAAAAGGTCAAGATATTACTATCCTAGACCTCAGAGAAATAGAAAACGCTGTATGTAGCTATTTTGTAATCTGTACAGGGAACTCTAATACACAAGTAGGAGCTATCTCTGGAGCTGTACAGAGGCAGACTCCTCAGAAGCCTTGGCATATAGAGGGGGAGCAGAATGCAGAATGGATATTACTTGATTATGTGGATATTGTAGTGCATATCTTCCAGCGACCCATACGCGAATATTATGATATAGAGGGCTTGTGGGGAGATGCCCGAATAACCCATATTAAAACAGATGAATAGTTATGAATGAAAATAAACCTTCTCGATTTTCTGCTTTCTGGTTCTATGCAGGATTAGCCCTGATTCTTTTCTTGGTACTGAATCCCATCTCTAGTACAGGACTCTGGAAGCAACCTAAGGAGATTTCACAAACACAGTTTGAAAAATATCTACAAGAAGGAGATATAGCCAAGGTGGTAGTTGTTAATAAGCATCAAGCACGTATCTACCTCTCTTCTCAAGCTCTTGAAAAGCCTAGTCATAAGGATGTAAAAGTGGAAAACCCGCTTTTCAAATCAACCCCGGATTCTGATATTCCTCAGTATAAGTTAGAAGTGGGAGTTCTAGAAAATTTTGAAAACCGATTCAATAAAATAGTTGCTGAAAAGGAACTTTCTCATACACAACTTATTTATAAAACAGAACAGAATTTCTTTGGGGATATCCTCATTACAGTGATATTACCAGTAGTACTTTTTGTAGGCTTGTGGATATTCCTTATGCGTCGCGCAGGAGGAGGTATGGGAGGCGGACAACTCTTCAATATAGGAAGGTCTCGAGCTAGATTATTTGATGGAGAGAAGGATAAAAAAATCACTTTCCAAGATGTGGCAGGTTTGGAGGGAGCCAAAGAAGAAGTACAAGAAATTGTAGAATTCCTTAAGAATCCTGAAAAATATACTTCTCTTGGAGGAAAAATTCCTAAAGGAGCTCTTTTGGTAGGTCCTCCTGGGACAGGGAAAACATTGCTTGCCAAAGCGGTAGCAGGAGAAGCAAAAGTGCCTTTCTTCTCCCTTTCAGGTTCTGATTTTGTAGAAATGTTTGTAGGAGTAGGGGCTTCTCGCGTACGTGATTTGTTCAGGCAGGCAAAGGAGAAATCTCCATCTATCATTTTTATTGATGAAATAGATGCTATTGGGCGTGCCCGTGGGAAAAATAACCTGACCAATGCCAATGATGAAAGAGAAAATACCCTTAATCAGCTCCTTACTGAAATGGATGGTTTTGGAACCAATACCAATGTCATTGTTCTGGCAGCTACCAACCGTGCCGATGTTCTAGATAAGGCTCTCCTGAGAGCAGGGCGCTTTGACCGACAAATTTATGTAGATTTGCCAGATTTGAATGAAAGAAAAGAAATATTCAAAGTACATCTCAGACCTATCAAGATTACAGAAAACTTAGATGTAGAATTTTTAGCCAAGCAGACCCCAGGGTTCTCAGGAGCTGATATTGCCAATGTATGTAACGAAGCTGCTCTTATAGCAGCTCGAAAAGGGAAAACATCGGTAGATAAACAAGACTTCTTAGATGCTGTGGATAGGATTATAGGAGGATTAGAAAAGAAAAATAAAATTATTACTCCTGAAGAGAAGAGAGCTATTGCTTATCACGAGGCAGGACACGCTACTGTAAGTTGGCTTTTGGAACACGCTGCTCCACTGGTAAAAGTAACTATTGTACCTAGAGGACGTTCCTTAGGAGCCGCTTGGTATTTGCCAGAGGAAAGACAGATTGTTCGTACAGACCAGATTGAAGATGAGATGTGTGCAGCCCTAGGAGGACGTGCTGCAGAGCAGCTAACTTTTGGTAAAATCTCTACAGGGGCACTTAGTGATTTGGAAAAAGTAACTAAGCAAGCTCGTGCAATGGTCACCATCTATGGGCTTAATGATAAAATAGGAAACCTTACCTATTATGATCCCACAGGCGAAGAATATGGCTTTACTAAGCCTTATAGCGAAAAAACAGCTCAGGTAATTGATGAGGAAATCAGTAGAATTATTCAGAAACAATATCAAAGGGCTCTTGAAATCCTTACTACTCATCAGAGTAAGCTAAGTACATTAGCCGAATTGCTCCTTGAGAGAGAGGTTATCTTTAAGGAAGATTTGGAAGCTATCTTTGGAAAAAGACCTCACGAAGAAAAAGAAAATTATTAAAAAATGATAATATCTTTAAGAAGGGTTTCTTTTAGATAAATATATATGTTAAAAAATAAGTAAAAAAGAGGTAGTTCTAAAAAAAAGAACTACCTTTGCCTAAATTTAAAAGAAAAAAGATGAAGAAATTATTAGTATTAGCTAGTATTTTTCTAGCTATTGGAAGTGCTTCGGCACAGAAATCGGCTCTAGACAAAGGAGGCGTACAGCTTAACGGAGGTTTTGGATTTACTGCTTGGGGAATTCCTATCTATGCAGGAGTAGATGTTGGTGTAGCAGATCAAGTAACTGTAGGAGGAGAAGTATTCTATCGTGGAGAGAAAGTAGGAGGAGTGAACTATACCAACTTTGGAGTACTTGCCAACGGAAATTTCCATTTTCATAAAGTATTTCCATTACCTTCTCAGTTGGATGTATATGCAGGGCTTAGCTTAGGATACTACAGCTGGGATAATGATTTTGATAACAGATATCGCTTTACTTCCGAGTATGATTCAGGACTTGCTGTACGTGTACAGACTGGAGCAAGATATTTCTTTACAGATAATTTTGCGGCTAACGGAGAGCTTTTCATTGAGAATAACGTAGGAACTGCAGGAGGGCTAAAATTAGGAGTTACTTATCAGTTCTAAACCAACTAAAAATCAAAGAGGCTTCCCTTAGGGAAGCCTCTTTCTTTATAAAGAAAAGAATTAAAATTTGTAAGTAAGTCCTGCTCCAAAAGCTTCTCTGATCTGGAAAGCTTTAGCTGCATCATCATCATAGATAGCTTGGAATATAAAGTTAGCAGAAATATAGTTATTCACTTTCATCAAAAGATTCAGAGTATAATCAATATCTACATTTGCAGGTTTATCAAGGTAGTTGCTGTATAAGTTTAAGGTGTTTTCTACAGTGATGTTAGGAAGAACATCAAATTTAGCATACCCATTTACAGCAGCACCGAACTCAAAACGAGAGGTTTTCCCTTTTTCTACCCCAAAGTGAGCAGCTGTTTCAGTAAATTTCTTATCAGTGAAAATAAGCCTTGAAGTAGCAGGAGCAATATTCACTTTTAAGTTGTCACTCTTTTTCCAAAGCATACCAGGACCGAAAGAAAAGTACCCTGGAGCTAAGAAATGAGTGGTCTCTGTACGGGTTTGTCTTCCTTGGTTATCCGTTCCATAAGTGTATCCTTTGTCCAATTGAGTTTGGAAATTAGCAAAGAAAGAGAAATACCAAGTTTCAGAAAGCTGTCTTCCTAGAAGAGAGTTGATAACAAATCGGTCATTGGTCTTTTTGCTAAAATCATCACCATCTACTCGGGTGAGACCATAATCCACAACGAGCTTATTATCCCATGCCCATACATCTTTTTTATAGTTGGCATCATAGGAAAGGTTAAGGTTTCCTCCATAGTTATTGGTTCCTCCTCCAGTCCAATCGTGGTTGAAAGCAGCTTGGTTGAATAATAGGGAGATGGTACCAGATCTTTTCCAAGGACTCTCTACCTGAGGAGCCTGCTCAACTACAGGAGCCTCATTACTCGTTTGCTCTTGAGCAAAAGCTGTAAGCCACCCAAGGGCGCATACAGAAAGCATAATTTTCTTCATCGTAAAAACAATTAAATTAATGATGTAATTAAGATTTTTGCGTTAAAAAAACGCGGGGCAAAGATACTTATATTTTTTGAAAAAGCAATAAAAAAATACGGGTTAAAATAAAAAAAGAGCTATTATTTAGCTCTTTTATAAATTAATATTATTCTGCTTTTTTTCTTTTTTCCTCTTCTAAGGTATAGGCTGTTTTGAAGGGGCGAATAATCAAGCGTACCCCTTTATTATATTGGAAATACTGAACAATCCAATTGGATAGAGTAACCATTTTGTTACGGAATCCTACTAGGAAAGCTAGGTGAACAGTAATCCAAAGAATCCAAGCGAACCATCCAGAGAATCGCATTCCATTAAGTTCTACAACGGCTTTATTACGCCCTACAGTAGCCATAGAGCCTTTGTCAAAGTAGCTAAAAGGAATCAGAGGCTTGTTCTGGAAGATTCTTTGAAGGTTTTTAGCCAGTAGTTTCCCTTGTTGGATAGCTGGTTGAGCAACCATAGGGTGTCCTTTAGGCTGTTTTTCGCTAGCCATACAAGCGATATCACCTATAGCAAAGATGTCCTTATAGCCTTTTACCTGATTATATTCATCTACTAGATAGCGCCCTCCTTGTATAGATCCTTCAGAGAGTCCTTCTATAAGGCTTCCTTTTACCCCAGCAGTCCAGATAAGTGTATAGGTCTGGAAGTTATGAGTATTAGTAACTACATTAACCCCATCATAATCCTTTACAAAAGTATTGAACCAAATGGATACACCCATTTTCTCAAGATATTCCTTTGCCTTATTACTTGATTTTTCAGACATCCCTACCAGTAAGCGTGAATCTGCTTGGATAAGGTGTACATTCATTTTTCGTATATCTAAGTCGGGGTAATCGGTAGGAAGGATGTGGCTTTTTAGTTCAGCAAAAGCTCCTGCAAGTTCTACTCCTGTGGGACCTCCTCCTACGATAACAAAGTTCATTAGGCTATTACGTTCCTCTAGATTATTAGTAAGAATTGCTGCTTCCAGGTTCTGGATAATTAAGCTACGCATATCTAATGCTTCAGGAACTGTTTTCATAGGCATAGCATATTTTTGGATATTACTATTACCATAAAAATTGGTTTGAGAACCTGTAGCAATAACTAAGTAATCATAGGAAAGCTCTCCTAAATCTGTAAGGATAGATTTTTTATCAGGATAGATGTGCTTTACTTCAGTAATTCGGAAATAAAAATTAGGCTCTTTTTTAAAAATAGAACGCACTGAGTAAGCAATAGAATCGGGTTCTAATCCAGCAGTAGCTACCTGATATAATAAGGGCTGAAAGGTATGGTAGTTGGTCTTATTGATAAGAACTACCTGTGTTTTTGAAAAATTTAGTTTTTTTACGATATTAATACCTCCGAAACCTGCCCCAATAATCACAATACGAGGTAAGTTTGAGGTAGGAATATTTAGCTGAGAGATGGGATTCATAGTAATAACTAATGATTAAATAAGAGATATAGTGAAAAACTATAATAATTTTCGTGCATCTTTGATGATTTTAGTGGCATTTCCTGATATAACACGTTCTCCAATTACTACAATAGGGCGTTTTAGGAAGGTATAATGCTCTAAAATAAGTTTTTTGAAATCCTCTTCAGTAAGGGATTGCTTATTTAGGTTACGTTCTTTGTAGAGTTTGGCTCTTTTGTTGAAAAGAAGTTCGTATTTGCCTGTAGATTGCTTGAGGGTTTCTAGTTCTTCCTCTGTAATAGGATCTTCTTTTATATCTTGGAAAACGAATTCATCTAGCGAGCGTAATTCATGCAGAATACGCAGGCAGGTATCACAGTGACTTAGGTAGTATATTTTTCTAGTAGGATTCATTTTTTTGGTTTATTTATATTGAAAGAAAGCCAGGGAGTTACTTCAGATAGAGGAATTTTCACTTCCAATGTTCCTGTACTATAGGGAGCTATCTCATAGGGATTGTATATAAGAATAAGGAACTTCTCACTAAATCCTATGTTCTTAGGAAGTGTAAAAATATCATTTTCGAACAAGAATCCTTCTTCTTTTAATCCTTGTTCTTGGGCAATATTATAGGTCTCTCTAAAATATTTTTCGGCTAGTTCTACCACCTTTTCATTGTCAGAAAAGAGCTCTTCCAGAGTATAAGGAGTACCATTAGGCTTGAAATTCAAGAGAGATTTCCATTCTATAGAATGTGCCCCTCCTAAGTACTCAGAACCTGTACGCTGAAGAGATACTAAGTCATCATTCTGGAAAGTAATGGTATCAGTTATTTGAATTTGATAAGGAGCAATCCCTTCAAACTGTAATTTATCTGTTTTGTACTGTGATAGGAAGAGCTTTCCAGCCTCCTCTACACTTATTAAGGTATCCTTGGCTAGGAGTTTTTGGATGATTTGCCTTTGAATAGAATCATTGAAAGCTTTAGCAAAGCTATCAGGACGCTTGCAAACCAAGTAGTTAATGCATACTTCTGCGCAGTCATCACCATCACAATCGCTTAAGAGTACTTCCTGATTCTTAAACTCATACTTTCCCCAAGAAGAAACCCAAAAATATCCTCCTACAGCAATACAGAAGAGGAGGACAATGATAAGAAAATATAATTTTTTTCGTGCCATTTTTCTTATAAAATGAGAGGCAAAAGTAGTTTATTTTTGAGAAACAAAAAAGTTATTTCGGTTTTATTTGTTTTTTTTAACATAAATGTTACCTGCTACAATGGAAGATATGTAAATTGTTTTGTTATCTAGTTGAATTTCAATAGAGTTGTCAAAAGGTTGGATGTCGATTACAGAGATTTTTTTTCCAATGGAAATCTCCATTTTATTCAAATATTGAAGAAATTCCTTGGAGGTATTTTTTACCCCTACACACTGTCCGCTTTCTCCTTTCTTAAGGAGGCTTAGTAGTTCATTCTTCATAATGGGCATATTTCCCTCTCTATCAGGGATAGGATCTCCATGAGGGTCTTTTTCTGGATATAAGAGAAATTTGTCTAATTCCTCTACTAGCTTATCGGATTGAATATGTTCTAGCTGTTCAGCTACTTCGTGGATTTCGTCCCAAGAGAAATGCAATTTTTCTACTAGGAATACTTCCCAGAGCCGGTGCTTACGTATCACCAGAAGTGCATTTCTCCGCCCTTCATCAGTAAGGGAGACTCCCTGGTATTTTTTGTGAGTAACCCAGCCTTTTTCATGGAGTTTTTTGAGCATATCGGTTACAGAAGAAGCCTTTGTTTGCATTGCTTCAGCAATGGCATTGGTGGTTACTTCTGTATTTTCCTCATAACTGAGATGATAAATAATTTTTAGGTAATTTTCTTCAGAAAAAGTCATATTTATTGGAATTTTGTGTCGAGTATAGTAGCCATTTCTTTTTGTAAATTTTGGGCAACTTCTCCCGCTTTTTCGGCAAAATCCTCTCCTTGAGAAGCATAGATAACAGCTCGGGAAGCATTAATAATAAGTCCTACAGAGTCATTTAGCCCATATTGGCAGACTTCCTTAAGGTCTCCTCCTTGAGCTCCTACCCCAGGAACCAAAAGAAAAGCATTAGGTATAATACGACGAATATTGGCTAAATACTCAGCCTTAGTAGCTCCTACTACATACATTAAGTTTTGTGCATTATGCCACTTTTGGGAGCGAATGAGTACTTGCTCATAGAGGGGAATTTTTTCTGTGGTAAGCGTTTGGAAATCAAAGGCTCCTTTGTTAGAAGTCAGTGCCAATAGAATGGTAACTTTATTTTCAAAAGCGAGGAAAGGTTCCACAGAGTCCTGCCCCATATAGGGAGCTACGGTTACACTATCAAACTGTAAATCCTCGAAGAAGGCTTTGGCATACATAGTCGCTGTATTGCCTATATCGCCTCTCTTGGCATCAGCAATGGTAAAGATATGAGGGTGTTGCTCGTTTAGGTAATTAATGGTCTTCCTTAGTGATTGCCAACCTTTTTCGCCATAAGCTTCATAAAAAGCAATATTAGGCTTGTAAGCAATGGTATAGGGATGAGTAGCATCAATAATCGCCTTGTTAAAGGCAAAAATAGGGTCTTCCTCTTTCAGAAGGAAAGGAGGAATTTTACTCAAATCCACATCCAGACCAACGCAAAGGAAGGATTTTTTAGCAAATATTTCTCTTTTGAGTGTTTCTAAGGAAAAATTCTTCATATTATTTTAAGTTTGTTTTCTTGATATAAGTTTCTATAGGCATTCCATCTATACGAATACCCTTTAGGACAGCCTTTCCTTTGTAGATAACAATCTCTGCCTGAGCGCGTTCAATGAGTTTTTCGGCTAAGGGAGCCTTATTTTCATTCATATAGTAACGATTGGGAAGGTCTATCCATATTTCCCCTTCTGTATAGGAAAATCCATAAGACTCGGCTTCTTCCTTAATATAGGAATTGGTATGAGTTGGCGGATATTGGGTTACTTGGTCATAGATGAGCTTTCCTTGTTCGTCTTTTTTCACTGTTATGTAAAGTTCTTTGAGGTCTCTTATATACTCGAATTTTTTTGGAAGGGGAGTACTATAATTCTCATAACTGATGGTTACATATCGACCCCGAAAGGCATCATAAGGGTCAAGAGGAGCAATTTCCATAAGGAAAGTTTCTCCCTTTAGTAAGATGAGTTCCCTATCAAAAATCATTTTTAAGGGAAAAGCTAACTGTACCAATACCGTACAGGCAAAGGCTATGATGAGGTATTTCTTACGCATTTTTCTTTTGTTTAATGATGAGGTAATTGGTTACAAAAAAGCCTATTCCTAAGAGGATAAAGACGATTCCTTTAACGAGAAAGGAGAAAGAAGAATCAAAAAATCGGAAGGCTATCTCTATAGAAATAACAGCAAGACCATAATTGACTAATAAACTACGTTCACTCTTGAAACCTTTCCAAATATAGTAAGCTCCAAGCAATAAAATAGCCAAATCATACAAATAATAATACCACAAAAACCCTGAAAATATATAAACCAAAGGATAAACTAGTATAAGATCCAATGTTTTTTCTCTTTTATCTATATAATAATACTTTATGACTAACAAAAGATAGATAAGTACTAAAAAAATAGCTATGTATATCATCTCATTGTTATTCCAAGAAAAAAAGTGGACTGTAAAAAGGCAAAAAGGAATACAAATAAGAGCAAACACCTTATAAGCATTGTAATAGATACTCGTTTGTAGATACTTTCCTATCATCAGGTAAATAGCAGAGAGTAAGACAAACCAAATACCGAAATCATCTTCTCCTATATTTATATGGAAAATAAGTAAAGCAATGCCGATAAAAAGTACTGTGAACCAGTGAAATGCATAGGTAATAGCACTACTTGCCTTATACTTAATGTGCCAAATGTAAAAAGGCAATATTAAGCCAAAAGCCACCAAAGAAGTATAGTAAGTCGTCCATTCTTTTCTTTCACCTAATATACAAAGTGCTCCTACTCCTATATAATAGAGCACAGCGGTAGCCCTCGAACGCATCAGGTAGAGGGTGGGTAGAGCTAAGAGTAGCCACAAGGAGAGGAAGTTGGCAAAGGAACTCTCAGGAAGATTATATACCTGATGTACCATCGCAATAGTCGCTCCTATGGAAAGACTAGTAAAGGCTGCTACAGCCTCTCCCCACCAAGATTGGAGTCCTTTTTTGAAAAGTATATATCCACAACCAGCCTGTCCTGCTAGTAGGGGGAGAAAGGAAATAATAGTTTTTGTCCAACGAGGGAGTTCGTCCCAGTTGTGGGCTAAAATAACGATAATTCCTAAAGCAATAAGAATAGCTCCTAATGCTCCAAAAACTGTCAAGAGCCTATGGGAAGAAGAAGCCTGCTTCTGTTCTTGAGCATAGAGGCGAATGCGTTCGGCTACTTCAGGAGAGATAACCTTGGCAGCAGTGAGTTCGTCTAATTCTTTTAAAATTTTCATTTATAGAGATTTAGGTTTTAATAAAGTGATGAATTTATCTATGTATAATTGTTTTTCTTTGGACTTATATTGTTGTATATAGCGGGGGTGTTCTAGTACGACCATTTTCTTGAACAAAGAGGCTTCTTTGTTGAGCTTTTCTAGGAAAGAAGCATTTTTCTTTCCCAAAACATATACTTCAGAGGTGTCCAATCCTAAGGCAATATGCTTCTTAAGGGTTTCTATCATATAGTCCTTGGTCATTCTAAAGAGTTCATTGTCATCATAATAATTGGCATTAAGCCAAGTGCCTTGAGCCGTTTTTCTTACAATAGCCAAGGGGAAGGGAGAGTTAATATAATAATCCTTGTAAAAATCCTTTACGCCTCCATATTGTGAAATCATATCATATACAAATACAGAAGAGACTTCGTGAGTATGTGCTGAGTGCATCGGGATACCACAGTCATTTTCCAAACGCTTGGTATCAGTAAAAGGAACTCCTGTTACTCCAGCCCCGTGCCTACTGGGATTAATCCCGATGATGAACTTACGGGGATTATGATCATCATAGAAAGTTTGATAGAAAGCACTCATCACTCCAATAGTCTCAGGGTTATCCAAATAAGGATTTAGTACAGCAAAACCTTCAGGAAGAGAACCTGTATATTGTAACTCTTTGTTGAAGGTAATGATGCGTTCCCCGATAGTAGGGGAGGAGGTGGTTTTTTTTCTCTGAGCCATAAATTATAACAGTCCTTTATTGGTTAGGTGTTCTATACTTTCTTCAATAATATGATATACTTTATCTAATTGTTCGTCTGTTATAATGTAGGGAGGCAATACATAGATAGTATGATATACAGGGCGTAGAATGACTCCGTGAGAGATATAATACTTATAAAGTTCATTGCGAATAGAACCATAATATTCGCCTCTATTAGGAACTTCTAAGTCTAGAGCAAAGATAACTCCTAAAGTACGCGTACGGGCAACCTTAGGATGCTTATCCATTTTGGAAGCAAAGGCCTGATGCTTGGCGTGAATACGCTTAAGATTGGCTTGCATTGGAGCTTCTTGTAATATCTTAAGGCTTTCTAAGGCAATAGCACAACCTGTAGGATTTGCCATAAAGGTATGTCCATGAAAGAGAGCTTTGCTGATGTCATCACTATAGAAAGCATCATAAATTGCCTCAGTAGTACTTGTAACAGAAAGAGGAATAGTTCCTCCCGTGAGTGCCTTGGAAAGGCAAATCATATCGGGCATTTCCTTAAGGTAATCACAGGCAAAGTTTTTCCCTGTTTTTCCAAAACCTGTCATTACTTCATCGGCTAAGGTAAGGACTTTATGTTTTCTACATATCTGAATAAGTTCATCCAACACCTCAGGAGCATACATACGCATTCCCGCTGCGCCTAGTACCAAAGGTTCAAATATAAAACCTGCACAATTATATTGGGAGAGTACTTCCTCTAATCGCTCTTTACATTCCTTTTCTTTGCCTTTTTCGGGAATGGGAATACGCACTACATCCAAGAGTTGTCCTTGAAAAGCAGTTGTATAAAGAGAAATACCAGAAACTGCCATTGCAGCAAAAGTATCTCCGTGGAAAGCCTCTTCAAAAGCAATAAAAGTGGTACGTTTTTCTCCTTGATTGTAGTAATATTGGAGGGCAATTTTCACGGCTACTTCCACTGCAGTAGAACCATTATCCGAGAAGAAAATCTTGCTTTGGTTCTTGGGAAGTATCTTTAGGAGAGTTTCTGCTAAATCACAAGCTGGCTGATGGGTAAAACCTCCAAAGAGAACGTGCTCCAAGGAGGTAAGTTGTTCGTATGCTTTTTTTGCTAAGCGTTCGTTACTATGTCCGTACGGATTCACCCACCAAGAGGCAATGGCATCTATGTAGGTATTTCCTTTTTCATCCCATAGGAGAGCATCTTTCCCTTTGGTAATAGCAATGGGAGCATCACTTGTTTTGTGCTGGGTATAGGCGTGCCAAAGATATTTTTGATCTTTTTCTGTAAGAGTCATTGATATATTTGCGTTTAAAGAAAGATTATTTTTAGGCAAAGATAAGGAATTATTAGTAATAAAAAATAATTTTGACAAATTATTTTTGTGCAAGACTAATTTTTTAGTTGAAATATTTTTGCTCAAAAGTAATGGAAAAATCACGAAAAATCCTTATTTTTGCACAATAAAAAACATCTAAATGAAATACAAGAGAATTCTGCTCAAATTAAGCGGAGAAGCCCTTATGGGAAGTCGCCAACACGGCATTGATCCAGCACGACTTAAGGAATATGCTGTAGAGATAAAACAGGTAGTGGCTCAAGGAGCTGAAGTAGCTGTAGTCATTGGTGGCGGGAACATCTTCCGAGGGGTGGCTGGAGCTAGCAACGGGATGGATAGAGTACAGGGGGATTATATGGGAATGCTTGCTACAGTTATTAATTCGTTGGCTTTGCAAAGTGCCTTAGAAGACGAAGGGGTGCTTACTCGCTTACAAACAGCCATTACAATGGAGGCAATAGCAGAGCCTTTTATTCGTCGTAGAGCAGTTCGCCATTTGGAGAAAGGGCGTGTAGTTATTTTTGGGGCAGGAACAGGGAACCCTTATTTTACAACGGATTCGGCAGCAGTACTTCGTGCTATAGAAATCAATGCCGATGTAATTCTCAAAGGAACCCGTGTAGATGGTATCTATACCGCAGACCCAGAGAAAGATTCGCAAGCAACTAAGTACGAGCATATTACTTTTACTGAAGCGATAGATAAAGGACTTAAAGTAATGGATATGACAGCCTTTACTCTTAGCCAAGAAAATCACCTCCCTATTATAGTCTTTGATATGAATAAAAAAGGAAATCTAGCAAAAATAGTGGCTGGGGAAGCCGTAGGAACCATTGTTAATGATTAACCCAAACCAATGGAACATCATCACGACCATAGTCATCACCATCATCACGTACCTGATCTGAAGCGTATCAATCAAGCTTTTTATGTAGGAATAGGAGCCAATGCTCTGTATACACTTATAGAATTTGTAGTAGGAATTCGTATCAATTCCTTGGCTCTTATCTCCGATGCAAGTCATAACCTGAGTGATGTTGCTACTTTGATTATCTCCTTATTAGGGATGAAGTTAGCCCAGAAAGGAGCTACCTCATTATATACCTATGGGTATAAGAAAGCCTCTATATTAGCCTCATTTGTCAATGCTGTTATCTTATGCCTGATTGTCATTAAAATAGGCATAGAGAGTATAGAAAGATTCTCTAACCCTCCACAGATGCTCGGCAGTATGATTATGATTACGGCTCTGATAGGTGTTTTTATTAATGGACTCTCAGCTTTTCTATTCTATAAAGGTCAGAAGGATGATATTAATATTAAAGGGGCTTTCTTACATTTGTTGGTAGATGCTTTGGTATCTTTTGGGGTGATTGTCTCAGGAATTATTATTTCTTTCACAGGATGGAATATAATAGACCCAATTATTAGTTTTATAATTGCTTTTGTAATACTTTTTTCTACTTGGTCTCTTTTGAAAGAAAGTGTAAAGCTCATCTTAGATGGTGTTCCACAACAAATTTCTAATGAAAAAATACAGAGCCTTTTAGAAAATCACCCTGATATAGCCTCTGTTCATCATTTGCATATATGGGCTTTAAGCAGTTCAGAGAATGCGCTTACAGCTCATTTGGTACTCAAGGAAGATGTTTCTTTAGAAGCTTTTATGTACATAAAAAAAGAGCTTAAACACGAGCTTTTTCATCAAGGAATCCAACACGCTACATTGGAAATAGATTGCCTATCAGTGACCTGTGATGATACTTCTTGCCAATGTCAGCATAAATAAGGCTTGTTATAGGTCAAAAATTTTATCTAATGTGAAAGTAAAAGTTCCTTTAGGGGAGTTGTATACAGCTGATAGCATTTTTTCGGCTAATATTTCAGTAGGCATAGGGCGGTAACGCTTGAAAAGTCCTAATTTGTTAAGGAAATTAATCACTTTCACAGTGAAGTTCTCACCTCCTCTATCACTATTAGAGCGGACGAGTATAGAGGGTTGGAAAATAAGCAGGCTTGCGAAACCAAGCGCCTTGATAGCATCTTCTAACTGTCCTTTCATACGATTATAGAATAGCTTGGACTGTGCCTTAGCTCCTGCAGCCGAGACAAGCACAAAGGTAGGTACTCCATTGGCTTTGCACTGCTGTGCAAAGGCGTACTGATAGTCGTAATCCACACGCCATTGTGCTTCTTTGCTACCTGCCACGGCTAAGGTGGTACCCAAGCACGAGAAAGCTACATCACCCTGAAGCAAATCAGCCCACACCTCTGGGATATCGAAATTGACCACGTGAGTGTGTAGCTTGGGGTGGGAGAGGGCTAAAGGTTTGCGCACGAAGCAATGCACCTCGCTATAAGTGTCGTCAGCTAAAAGTTGTAACAATAAGTCTTTTCCGGTGGCGCCCGTAGCGCCAATAATGAGAGTTTTCATTTTTAGTAAGAGTTAAAAGAAGCGCGAGCTACAAGCTCGCGCTGGTAAAAGAATTATTTTCTACTTGTGTTGGCTTAGCAACCAATCTCGTACAGCTTTAAGTTGGAAAGCATAGTCAAAAGCGTACATGTGTTCGCCTGCTTCCGCTCTTTTGGTAAATCCGTTAGGCAATATGGTTCCTTTGATGAATTGTACTATATTTTTATCAGCTCCTTTCTTAAGCAACTTCTTAATAGCTTCTTCTTTCTGCTTTTCAGGAAGATTGGCAGCAAATTTTGTGGTTGCATAAGGGATGTTCTCCTGAGTAAAGAAAGTCTCCATTTGTTGCATAATAGGAGCCGCTTTGTCTAATTCAGAAGCTATATAGAAGAACTTTTGCTTGGGTAAAACTTCTTTGAGTTGCTGAAAATCCCAATGTGTACCTGCATACAAAGAAGCTGCAAACAAGTTGGGGTAATGTACATTCAGATAGAAAGAAATCATCCCTCCCATAGATTGTCCGGTAGTATATACCCTACTACGGTCAATAGCATAAGTACTAAGAATTTGTTGCAGAAGATGATAAGTAGTAGGTACTTCATCGCTTACCTCGTAGGCATCATTGGTAGCAGCTTCTTTACCACTGTACGAAGGTACTAATACAAAACAAGGGTGCTCTTTTTGAGTTTCATCAGTAGCCCAAATAATTCCACCATAACCTTGTTTGAGGGGAGCGATTACTCCTTTGCCTACGGTACTTGCATCTGCCATAAAAAGCACTAAAGGGTATTGCTTGTTAGGGTCGTAATTCTCAGGAGTAAACAGGTTATATTCCATAGTTCGCCCAGTAAGGGTATCGGTAAAAGACAATTGTTTAAACTTAGGGGCTATTTCTTCTCGCAAAGAGAAAAGTTGGTCGTCATAACTCTTATCAATTCCTCCATACTCACCCGTCCAACGACTTACCTCAGGTAAGGTAGGGGAGGAGGGTTGTTTTTGAGTATTGCACCCTATAAGGGCAAGGGTAAGACCTATGCCTAACTTATTTATCTTTTTCATAAAATACTGTTTTTTAAATTAGATTGCTATTTGTTGGTGCAAAGATACAAAAAAATAGTCGTTAGCAGTTATCGCAATCTAACGACTAACTACTAACAACTAATTTCTAAAATACTAACTACAAAAACTCTACTTTTAGGTAACTGATTTTACCTTCGGGGTTTATGGTGGCGGTATCTTTACCTTTAAAAGCAAAGAAAGAGCCTTCCTTTCGCCTGCCTGCTACTGCCCAATGCGTTTCAAGGATGTTTTTAGCGGTTTGGGTGGTCTCCCAAAGGTGTTTGGTCTCCCTATTCTTGTCAAAAAATTGATTGAAAAAGGTGATAACAGCCTCTTTTCCTTTTATTTGGGAGCCATCAGCGCTTAGCATAGTAATATCTTCTGAAAATAAAGCTATCAACTTGTTGAAATCGTCAGTATTATTTCCAGCAGTATCCGATAGATAAAAATAATCATCGAGTACTGTTCATTTTTTACCGTCTTGCAAAGTACTTAGTTCTTTGACGATTGCTTCACCTACACTCTTTGCCGATTGTGGGTTTTGCCCTGTGATAAGACGATTGTCTACACTTATTTTGTCCTGCCACATACCAGATTTTTCAATGAGGGCACCGCGTTCTTTTAGTTGGTCTTCCAAAGAGAAAGGCACTACTTTGTCCAACTTTACTGCTTGTTCTTCCTCGTTGGTAAAGGCACTTACTTTTTTGCCTTCTACCAAGTATTTGTCATTAGAGAGCTTGATATTTACCAAGCCTGCTGGCCCGTGGCATACAGCAGCTACCACACCATTTTGTTCGTAAATCTGAGCAGCGAGTTGGGCAAGTGCCTTATTGTCGGCAAAGTCCCACATCGTGCCGTGTCCGCCTGCATAGAAAATAGCCACATAATCCTTTGCTTTTACTTCCGATGGCTTTTTGGTATGAGCAAGCTTCTTTTTAAAATCAGCGTTTTCCCAATACTTTTTATCGACAGGGTCGTTCATATTGATGCCATAGGCTTCTGTAGCACCACCCAACGGACTGACAAAGTCTACCGTATAACCTGCTTTTTCAATTTCTTCCAAGGGGTGGGTTACCTCACCAGAGTAATAACCTGTTTTTTGCCCCGTATTGCCTAATTGTGTGTGGCTTGTTACCACAAAGAGTACTTTTTTGTTCATTTTTTTCGTTGTTTTTTTAGTTTGCGCCAGCCCTACCCCACAAGAGATCAAGGCAAGCAATAAAAAGATTCTTTTCATCGATGATTTATTTTTAATTTACTTTATCCAATTGTTTTCTCGATACCAAGCTATAGTATCTTTTAAGGTTTCAGCGAAAGGACGGAAACTCGCTCCTAATTCACGCGCACTTTTTTCGTGACTAAACCGCGTGCAATCGTATTCATCTTCAATGCCTTTTACACTGGCTCGGCTCAGTAAAATAGGCTTTTTAGTGAGAAAGTGATAGAACTCATTTAGGTAAGCAATCGTCCATAGCAAGGCGTTAGGAATTTTTCGTGTAGGCATCGGAACGCCACTCACTTGGGCAAGCGCTGCCATTATCTCTCGCATTTCCATATGTCGCCCTGCAGCTAAATAACGCTCGCCTCGCCTTCCTTTTTCCATTGCTAAAATTTGATGTTCTGCCACATCTCTTGCATCTACCGGACTAAAACTTGCTTTCATTACCCCTGGTAATTTTTTCTGTAAGAAGTCTAAAATGAATTGTCCTGAAGATGTAGGTCCCATATCGGCAGGGGCAAACATCCATCCTGGTAGCACGAAACAAGCAAACATATCGGGGTGTGTGTCCAAAAAAGACAAAACAGCTTCATCACTTAGGATTTTACTGCGATAGTAATCATTGCTCGTGTTAGAACTGCGCAACATCGTCTCATCTATCACTTGCCCTCGCTTGCCTTCGAGTACACCGATACTCGAGGTGTGTACCACTCGGCGAACTCCTTGCTCATAAGCTACTTGTAATAGATTTTTTGTGCCGACGACATTGGTGTCGTATAAGGTTTGCCAATGCTTACCTCCCTTGAGAGCATCACGGAAGAATGCCGCCGTATGAAACAAGGCATCACACCCCTTCAAGCCTGCACGGTAGCTTTCAGGTTGTAAAATATCACCTTCTACAAAATTAATTTTTAAGTTACCAAACATTTTAGCAGCCTTCTCCCGACTGCGTACCAATGCCGATACTTCAATATTACGTGCTACCAAAGCGCGAACGATTTGTCCACCCAATAACCCTGTAGCACCTGTTACAAATGCGTGTTTTATCATAGTGTTAATAATGATTTAGGATTGTTTATTTTCGGGGGCAAAAGTACGGCAAGTGAGCATCTGCTACCAATGAGGTACATCACTTTTTTGGTGTGAGGTATGTCACAGAAGATTATGAATACAACCTACTGAGGGTCTCGCGCGAAACGCCTAAATAAGAGGCTATAAGACTTTTCGGGAGGCGTTGTAAAAGAGAAGGATAGAGTTCTAAAAACTGTTCATAGCGGGTGCGGGCATCATTGCTCAGGAGCGAGAGAATGCGCTTTTGTAGTGCTATATAGCCCATATGACTTTTCTTGCGTACAAAGGTATTGATTTTAGGAAGCTCATCGCATAGCTTTTCCTTGTTGTCATAAGAAATAGCCAGCAGTTGGCAGTTCTCCAAACAAGTGATATTCAGCGTAGCTTCTTTGTGGAGAAAAAAAGCCTGATAATCGCTTACCCACCAGTCTTCCATAGCAAATTGCAGAATATGCTCCTTCCCACTGGAGTCTATTTGAGAGACTTTTAGCAGTCCACTCACTACCCAATATTCATAAGGTATCTGTGCGCTCTCCTGTACCAAAAACTGGTGTTTTTTCAGGGAACGCTCTACAAAGTAAGAGGCGACAAGCGCAAATTCTTCATCGCTTAAAGGAACTATTTTCTCTATATGAGAACGCAATAAATGAATATTCATAAAATGTTCAATATTTAATGATGATAATCAGCTGAATATAGAAAGCCATTCCCCAATATTATCAGGATTGTTAAGCGACAAAGCTCTTTCTATATCGGTATCGTCGGGGGGCATTAGTTCTATGTTGATATACACTTGTTCTCGTGGTTGGTTGAGGGCAAAAATACCTATCTCGTCGAGTTTTTTCATTGCATATACCATAGCAGCAAGTCGTAAGTCGTATTCCTCGTTCCATTGCGCCTCATTGTTGTAATCCACAAGCGAGTCGCGCTGCTCAAACAACTGTTTTACCTGCCGAAAATATTCCTCATAACCAAAAGCGTAATAGGGGCTATCAGCAAATGAGTATTTGTAGTATGGCATTTCCTCTTGGGGGATAGATTCTTCCTTTACAAATCGCTCTAAAGCTTCCACCGACCACGCTGCAATACAAGGAGGAAGTGCCTCCCCCGTAGTGAGTAACACACAATAGTAATAATGCTCTCCGTTTTCAAAGAGTTTTAAGAATGCTTTTTTGGCAGCCTCAAAAATAGCATCGCCTAATGGTTGTAGTTCAGGGGACATTTTGTTTAGTTAAAAAAATCTTCTACTTCTTCTATTAAATCATCTAATTCACTTTTGAAA